>PWPR01000058.1 GCA_003557085.1 Clostridia bacterium
AAGCGTTGTCAGAGGTAACTTAATGGTGATACCCATACAAGATGCTATTTTGTTTGTTGAGCCAATTTACTTGCGAGGTACTACTCAAGGACTACCTGAAATAAGAAGGATTATAGTTGCTCATGGTGATAGGATTGTGATGGAAGAAACCTTTGAGCAAGCTTTAAGAGTTATGTTTGGTGAGGCTCCTGAAGAGTTTGAAGACTTTGATGAGTTCTCAACCTTAATCGAGTTAACCCAAAGAGCTCAAAGGCTTTATGCTGAAAGTGATGAAGCCATAAAAGATGGCGATTGGGCTAAGTATGGAGAACTACAAGAAGAAATAAAAAGAGTAATCGATAGAATAGCTGACATTGCAAATGTGCCAGCTGAAAGCATAGAAGAGTAAATAGAAAAGATGCCTTTTCGTTTGAAAAGGCATCTTTTTTACTCGTCTTCAACTATTTTGCCTTCAACATCTATTGCTCCTTTATCTCTTTTTTTATTAATTGAATCTTTGCTATAACCTGCTTCTTTTCTTGCTATTTTGAGAAAAACAAGACTACCGACAATAAATACAAACAAATCATCAAAAGGTAAATATGGAACAACTGGAGCAATCACATAGAGTCCTACAGAAAATATGTATATCAATTTCGTGCTTAATCGCACTCTTTTATCTTTCAATAATTCCCAAATTGTTTTTAGAAATCTAATTATCATAATCATCACCTAGCTTTAACTAATTATATCATGGAAAACCGTCAACAAAGAGTAAAAAATCTATGGAGTTTATAAAATTCACTTAACATCTATCAATCAGAGACTTATAATAAGGATGGAAGACTAACTGAACTCAATTTAATAAAATGAATGATGAGGAGAATTGCCTTGAATATTGCATTTTTCTTAAAACCTAAAATCGAAACTGTGTATATTGACAAGAAATCATCTGTACGTCAAACAATCGAAAAAATGGAGCATCACCGCTATTCAGCGGTACCCATAATCGATAAAGACGGTAAGTATCTTGGAACAATCACAGAAGGCGATTTACTATGGTTTATTAAGAAAAAGAAATTCCCAGACCTTTTTGAACTAGAAGATAGCTCTATTATGGATGTCCCACGAAGAGTAAATAATAAATCTGTACCTATACACGCAGAGATAGAAGAATTATTATGCTTGTCTATTGATCAAAACTTTGTACCTGTAGTTGATGACCAAGGAATATTCATTGGAATTGTAACAAGAAGAGCTATCCTTGACTTCTTCTACTCAAAAACACAATCTATA
Source organism: Clostridia bacterium (assembly GCA_003557085.1). GTDB lineage: Bacteria > Bacillota > UBA994 > PWPR01 > PWPR01 > PWPR01. The sequence goes on from PWPR01000058.1 coordinate 1,276, forward strand.
GAAAATCTCTTAGAAAGAGGATATTAAGAAAACTTTCTGTAAACCAGAAAGTTTTTTCTATTTGATAAAGCTGTAAACCATAAGATAGTGAAAAACGCTGCCTGTTATCACAAAAAGATGAAAGATTTCATGAGATTTAAATCCATAAATGCCTTTTTTTGGATAATCTATGGAATATATGATCGCTCCAATTATATAACTTATCCCACCTAAAACTAAAAATAAGAACGCCATAGGTGCTAAATTTGATTTAAACTGAAAAAGTGAAAACAATGATATACAGCCTATCAGTACATAGATTAAAGCACCTAAATAAGTAGGCATATCAATAAAATAAGTCTTGATAACTATACCTAAAATTGTAGCAGTCCAGACAATAATCAACATTAAATTTCTAGTATTATCCTCCAAGGCATTAATACTCGTTGGTGTATATGTAGCTGCTATTAATAAAAAGACCATTATATGATCAACTCTTTTAAGCACTCTTATTACTTTTTCACTTGCAATAAGCCCATGATAAATACCACTAAATAAATAAACTAAGAACAAGCTAACAGCAAATATAGAGCAGCTGACAATATCTACTAAACTTACATTTATTGAAGCAAGTACAATCAAATATATTGCTGCTGGTAGCGCTATAATAGCTGCAATTAAATGAGTTAGAGAATTAATTGGTTCTCTAAAATATGATTTCATAAAACAATCTCTCCTACAGTTAACTATTGGTTAGATAGCCCAGACGAGTCTACACCACAAACCTTGCATTCACTCATTTTATTAATCTGAACTTTATTAAAAGTCATTTCTTCAAAGTCACAGATTAGTAGCTTGTTTAGCAAACCACTTTCTAAGTTGCATAGAATCTTAATAGCTTCTGTAACCATTATGGTTCCTATAATTCCAGCTACAGAGCCAAGTATGGGCTTTGGAACATCTTGATCAGCTAAGTCTCCTAAGGCACAATTATAACAAGGTGTTTTGTATGGAATAATTGGCAACACATAGCCTGAGAAAAGCTGCACTGCACCATCCACTAGTGTTGTTTTATTTATTACACAGCCTTTGTTAATATCTTTCCTTGCACCAATATTATCTACACAGCTTAGTACTAAATCATATCCTTTTGTCAAATCAACAACATTTTCTTTAGTAATCATTTCTCTTATAATATTAAAGTTTATGTCAGGATTAAAAGCTCTTAACCTTTCAATTGCGGAATTAGCCTTATCTTTGTCAACATGCACAGTATCATATAATATTTGTCGATTTAAATTATTTGGTGCAATTGTATCATTATCCAATAAATCAATATTACCTACTCCAGCAGCTGCTAGATAATATGCTACTGGACTTCCAAGCCCCCCTAAACCTATTACAAGTACCTTTGCCTTCTCGATTATAGCTTGGCCAGATTTTCCAATTCCAGGTAAATTAATTTGTCTTATATATCTATTTGACATGGGTTCTAGATTCTTCATGTATATAACACTTCCTTATGCTAGTAGTTGCATTAATACAAGTATTCTACCATAAATTAAAGTATAAGTATTCTACTAACCAAACTATTTTGCTTCTCAAAATTAATCTGATATACTACTATAAACGAATATGTGAGGAAGGATTTTATGAAAAACAAACATAAGTACAGTTTTAAAAATGACTACTCAGAAGGCGCACATCCTAGAATTCTCGAAAAAATAATTGAAACTAATCTTGTTCAAGCTGATGGCTATGGAGAGGATACTTACTCAAATTTTGCTCGAAGTAATATTTACAAAGAATTAAACTCTACAATTCCTGATATCCATTTTGTATCAGGAGGAACTCAAGCTAATCTCATTATAATATCCTCATTGTTAAGGCCTCATGAAGCAGTGATTTCAGCTTCAACTGGCCATATAAATGTGCATGAATCAGGAGCTATAGAAGCAACAGGACACAAAGTCTGTGTTATAGACACAAATGATGGGAAACTAACAGTAGATCATATAAAAAGTGTGATAAATATTCATGTTGATGAGCACATGGTAAAACCAAAGTTAGTCTATATCTCAAACTCAACTGAATTGGGTACTTTTTACTCTAAAAGTGAACTTTCTTCTATTAGCAAATTTTGTCAAAAGAATAATCTATATTTTTTCTTAGATGGTGCAAGACTTGGTTCAGCTATTACTGCTAGTGACTTGAAGATGAGTGATTTGGTAGACTTAGTAGACGTGTTTTATATTGGTGGAACAAAAAATGGTGCCCTAATAGGTGAAGCTATTGTCATTAATAACGAATCACTCAAAGAAGATTTCAGATTTTTAATGAAACAAAGAGGTGCCTTACTAGCTAAAGGTAGGTTACTTGGAATACAATTTCTAGAGTTATTTACAGATAATCTTTTTTATAACTTAGCAAGTCATGCTAATGATATGGCAAGTAAGCTTAGTGATGGAATTGCTAATCTTGGATATAAGTTTTTAGCCAAACCTGAAACTAATCTTATATTTCCTATCTTACCTAATAAAACAATAGATGTGTTAGCTCAAGACTTTGACTTTTACGTAATTGAAGAGGTTGACAAAACAAGTTCTGCCATCAGGCTTGTGACCTCATGGGCTACTAGAATAAATGCTGTTAATAAGTTTATTAACATTTTAGAGAAAAATACTTAGTTTTCTAAGTTAAACAAGGTAGCTTCACCAAGCAGTAGTATATGAACCTATTTTTTGTTGCTAATATTAATTAAAGATAGCTTATTTATTAAACAAACACAAGTAAGCTATCTTTTCGTATTTCAGAACTTACTTACAACTCCATATTTGCTTCATTTTACTACTTTCTAAATAAACATATTATGCATAATACTTTATACTTCATTTATAAAAGCATATTAAATCTCTTGCTTACTCCATAGCCCATGTTTCTTCGATATTTTCCCCAACATAGTTAGTGTATATCTTCTTAATACCTTGAGCATTTCTTAAGAACACCTCAAGTACAAATGGATCAAAATGCGTCCCTCTACCATCTTTTATAATACTGATTGCTTTTCTGTGAGAGTAACCATCTTTATATGGCCTTGCTGATCTCAAAGCATCATATACATCTACAATAGCTGTAATTCTAGCTTTTAAGGGAATCTCCTCTCCAGCTAAGCCATCAGGATAACCACTACCATCCCACTTTTCATGATGATAACGTGCTATAGCCATTCCATGCTCAATAAAGTCACTTTCTGGATGCTTCCTCTTTATTTGATGCAAAGTTTCCCAACCTATAACTGTATGCTTCTTCATAATTTCAAACTCTTCCTCATCAAGTTTTCCCTTTTTAAGAAGAATATTATCTGGTATTCCTACTTTCCCTACATCATGCAGTGGGCTAGTTCGAAATATGGTATCAATATACTCATCGTCAATAAAATCTTTATACTTCTCTGTTTTTTTTAACTCAGTTGCTATTAACCTTGTCATTTCAGCTATTCTTTCAATATGTGTACCAGTGTAATCATCTCTAGACTCAGACAATTTCACCAGTGAAAAAATCGTAGCATATCTACTCTCAAGCATAGACTGATAATGGCTTTTCCTCAAAACATGTTCCTCTCTTAACAGTTCAGAGAAGGCACCAATTGCATAAGCTATCAGAATATATACAACTAACCGTATTATCCAATTAATTGGGCTCTGTGGTAGAGGTATATCTGTGTCCATAGGCATAAAAGGACCTAAGAATAAACCTGCGACAATACTTATAAACACACCTCTTTTACTCCTACTACAGTAGCCACTATTGCAACAGGTATATACATTAAATTTGGATATACTGTTTTGGTACCTCCTGAATAGTAAACACTTAATGATATAACACTTACAAAGATTAAAGATATTAACGTATAAGTTCTTATAATTTCTTCATCTTTATCAATAATTCTTTCAGTGCTAAACAGTTCATTGAATCTCATAACATTATCTTCCTTTGAAACACATGTACCAACAGAACTTTTTCCATACTTTAACTTAAGAAACCATGGTGCTTCAATTTGTCATTCTTTTTCAACACTAATTATATAAGCAATTGTTCCTTTTCTCAACATTTATTTGTGTAGCCCAGTATATGAGTTCCTTATTTCAACACATGTTTACTTTGTTTACTTTAAAATGGTAAAATTATCTTGAGGTGGTTGAATATGAGCAGGTTTTCTGAAAGACTAAAATATTTAAGAGCTATGAAAAATAAAACACAGCAAGATATAGCTTGTGTCCTAGGTGTTAGTAGAGCTACTGTTGCTGGTTATGAAACTAAAAGCAGGCAACCTGATTACGAAAAACTACAAAAACTATCAGATTACTTCCAAGTCTCAACAGACTACCTCCTTGGTCAAACCGATAACCAAGGAGGTAGT
>PWPR01000112.1 GCA_003557085.1 Clostridia bacterium
AAATCTTTGTAATCATTCCACTAGTTTTAACATAAGAAGTAGAAGCACCTAATAATTTGTCTGAAAAAACCAAAGTTATAACATTAAGTAAACCAATTAAAGCTCCTACTAAATATGGCGACCAAGTTACTTCTCTTAAGAATTGCACATTAGTCCTCTCCTCTTTGATATTCTAAAAAGCTTTTCATTCCTCCAGCTAAATTATGTACATTATCATATCCCAACATTTTCAAAATACTTGCTCCTAAGTTTGATCTATTACCTGAGTTACACACTAAAATATACTCCTTTTCACCATCTAACTCATCATACCTATGCCTTAAATCTGGAGCAGGTATATTTATTGCGCCTTCAATATGCTCTTTTTTATATGCTGCTTCATCACGTGTATCTATAAAAACATATTCTTCTTCTGCTAACTCAAGAGCTTCATAAATATCCAATTGAGTTACAAAGTCTGTGGGATAAGCCTTTGTAAACCAGTTTTTCATACCACCCTTAAGAAAACCAATTGTTTTGTCTAAACCAACTCTATGTAACCATAAGGCTGTGTCAAAAGCTTGTTCATCATTATCTGTTACTAAAATAATCTCTTTGTCAAATGGAACAACCCATCCAGCAAAAGTTGGCAAATTTCCTGCATAATCAATACAATAAGCACCCGGTATATGCATGCCTCCAAAAGCTACATATGATCTAACATCTACAACAACTGTTTCTTCATCCTGTAGTTTTTCAATAACCTGCTCTGCAGTTAGGGGCTCCAATGGAGGCAATGCATCTAAAACAATAGGACCTTGTCTATTGAAGTCACTGCACAATGCAAAATGATCTGGAACTTCAGGCATATTTTCTGTTAACTCAACTATAAATTCTTCTCTCGTAGGAATTTGCAAGACAGGATTAAATCTCCTCTCATAACCTATGGTACTTGTATATTTTGCTCCCATAGCTTTTCCACACAATGAGCCTGCCCCATGAGCAGGATATACTTCCACGAAATCAGGTAGCTTCATTATTTTTTCATGTAAACTATCATAAAGCTTACTTGCTAACTCTTCTTTTTTATCAGGAAATAAGTCAGGCCTTCCTACATCTCCTACAAAAAGTGTATCTCCAGTGAAAATACCAGTCGGCTCTTCAGATCTAGATAAATCTGTTACTACATAACTTAGATGCTCAGGAGTATGTCCAGGTGTTTCCAGAACATCAATTCTCATGTCTTCTATTTCAAAAGAATCTCCTTCAACTAAGTTTACAACAGGGAAGTTGGCTTCTCCAGATTTTGGCATATAGATCTTTGCTCCTGTAGCCTCTGCTAAGTCCATATGTCCAGAAACAAAATCAGCATGTAAATGAGTCTGCAGTATATGAGTTATTTTTAAATTTCTTTTATAGGCTTCTTCAATATACATGTCGACGTCTCTGCTTGGGTCAACTATTGCACATATATCATTACCAGCCAACATATAAGAACTATGAGCTATCTTTTCTACATAAAAGTGTTTTAGTAACATATATATTACTCCTCTTCATTAATTATTTTTTGGAAAATGTACATCCATTTGTGGATAAGGTATAGAAATACCTTCTTTATCAAATTGTCGTTTAACCTCTTCTAGCAAGTCAAAATGAACTGTCCAAAAATCACTATTATTAGCCCAGGCTCTAACTGTAAATACAATAGCACTATCTCCATGTTCAGAAAGTCGGACAAAAGGTTGTGGCTCTGCTAAAACTAGTTCATGATTGTTTACTATATTAGCAAGCACCTCTTTAACTTTATCAATATCTTGCTCATAACCTACCCCAAATTTTAAATCTAACCTCCTAGTGCCTTTAGTTGTAAAGTTAACAACACTTGCATTAGATAGTTTTCCATTTGGTATTGTGACAACCTTATTATCCGGAGTAACTAATGTAGTATGAAAAATGTTTATTGCTTCAATTTTACCTAGAAATCCAGCTGTTTCCACAAAATCTCCAACTTTGAAAATTCTCAAAACTAAAATCAAGACTCCCCCAGCAAAGTTTGATAATGCTCCTTGGAAAGCTAAACCTATAGCAAATGATGCAGCACCTATAATTGCAACAAAAGATGTAACTTCCACCCCTGCCTGAGAGGCAGCAGTTATAAGAACTAATATTTTCAATGAATACTCAACTATGGACAATAAAAAAGGCTTTAAAGTAACATCTATTTCTGATTTAGTTAATAAATTTCCAACTAGCTTTTTTGCCCATGTTGCAAGCTTAAAACCTATATAAACAATAATCAGTGCTATTGCTATCCTGACAGCGTACAACTGCACAATTGAGAGAAAATTACTCAATCTTATTCCTCCTTTTCGTTTTATGTGTTAACATTATACATCATAATAAATAATATTGTTAGTACATAAAGCTATCATGTCAACAAATTGCAGATAATCCATTATTATAAATCTATGATAGAATTAGTATCAGCTATTAGCTATGAAGGCGGTCAATATGTTAATTAAAGTAAAGAATTTAAAAGTAGTAATATACATTTGTTTTTCAATAGTTTATTTAGAGTTATTACTAAGGTCATCCTTATTTTCCTTCACTATGTATAACTTTTCTTATACAATTTTAAGTGCTATTTCTTTAGGAGTAATTACAACCTTTTTTATTAATATTCTCCCTACTAAAAGAAGAGGGGTCTTAATAAGCTCGATTTTTTTTCTAATTTCAGTATCATTCTTTGTTTTTTTTATTTACTATAAAATCTTTCAAACACCTTTATCACTTTATTCTGTAAAAGGTGTTGGCGATGCTTTTGAGTTTAGGAGCATTGCTTTAAACACCATAAGTAATAATCTTTTGACCTCTGCCTTATATTTTCTGCCAACTTTACTAGCTGTTGTGCTTCAGAATAAATTTGCTTTTTTAAATATAAAGCTACCGCTCAAGAAGTTATTATCAGTGGTGTTTTTAATAACTTTTATTAACTATCTCTTTGTTATTAGTTCACCAATAAACAGTCAGTTAAATAATAGACTTTTTAATCGATCATACAATCCTTCATCTAACCTCCAACATTTAGGCTTAGTTTACTCTGTTTTGCTTGATTTTAATCGTAATGTTTTAGGAAATGAGATAAACCTAGTCAGCCTTATTGAGAATGAAGCTCCTAATAACTCAATTGATAATATTGAAAATGATAATGATGAAGAAGAAATTAAAGTTGAATATAATATTTTAGATATTGACTTTGACAAATTAGTAAAATCTACAGATAATCAGCAAATAAAAGATTTGCATCAATATTTTAGTAGAAAAGCTCCCACTGAAAAAAATGAGTTTACTGGGAAGTTTGCAGATCACAACTTGATATTTATTACTGCCGAAGCATTGCACTCCATAGCCATTCACCCTGATATAACTCCTACCCTTTACATGATGGCAAACGAAGGTTTTGTATTTAACAATTTTTACAATCCTCTTTGGGGAGTAAGCACTACTGACGGTGAATATGTTGCTTGTATTGGCCTTTTACCACAGACAGGTGTCTGGAGTTTTTCACAATCTGCTAATAATTATCTACCTTTTGCCTTAGGCAATCAATTTAGTAGACTTGAATATATAACCTTTGCTTATCATAATCATACTTATACTTATTATCACAGAGATAGATCCCATCCAAATATGGGCTATACCTATTTTGGAGTTGGAAATGGGCTTCAAATGAAAAATACCTGGCCTAGGTCTGATTTAGAAATGATTAATATAACTATGCCTGATTATATAAATGAAGAGAGATTCCACACTTATTATATGACTGTTAGTGGTCATTTTGAATATACTTTTAATGACAACTACATGTCTCTCAAAAACAAATCTCATGTAGAATACCTCCCATATAGTGAAAGAGTCAGGGCTTACTTAGCTGCAAACTTAGAATTTGAGTTTGCAATGCAGGCTTTAGTAAGTGAACTTGAAGAACTGGGTATTGCTGAGAATACTGTCATAGTAATTAGCCCAGACCACCATCCTTATGGTCTTACCATGGATGAAATGAATGAAATATCAAATGAAAAACTAGAAACTATTTATGATGTATATAAAAGTGTCTTTATTATTTGGAAAAAAGGTATGGAGCCTATTTATGTTGATAAACCTTGTTCCAGCTTAGATATTATACCGACTGTATCCAACTTATTTGGACTAGAATATGACTCCAGATTACTTGCTGGCAGAGACATTTTATCTAGCTCTAATTCACTTGTTATGTTTAGAAATCAAAGCTGGTTAACTGAAAAAGGATTCTATGATGCTGATAGAGACACATTCACACCTTACTTAGAAACAATAAAACCATCTTATATAGAAGAAATTAATAGAGCAGTTAAAGAAAAATTTCACTATTCTTCTCAAATACTTGTACTTGATTACTATAGCCATTTTAAAACTATTGATGATGCAAATTAGTACATAAATAGTCTAATAAAAAAAACTACCCTAAAGCAGAAATCTAATTCCATTTAGGGTAGCTATTATACCTATTTTCTATACCTAGTTCCTTTTGGTACAACACATATAAAGTCTAAGTCTTCTTTTTCTGATTTGTTTACAAACTGATGTTTCTTGCTAGGTGGAACAAAAACAAAATCATCTTTTTTAATTATCTTCTCTCCATCTTCTGTCATTAAAACACCTTCTCCTTTTACAAGATATACTTCATGCTCCCATGGATGAGAGTGATATGGAGTTGTGCTGTCAACAGATAATGAGATGTAACGCATTTCAAAATTAGGAGCTCCATCTTCTTCAGCTATAGCCCACTGGATAGTTGACTTAGCTTTACCTACTAACTCTACAGGTGTTACATCAACTTCTTTAACATTTTTACGAGATATAATTTTCATAAGATCACTCCTCGCATATTTATTGGTTAATACAATATCCCTACTACTATTTATTTTATCATAAGGATGACTTTAAGGTATAGTAATTGTTCAGAATATAACTATTCTCATTTCAATAATATACTTTTGTCTTTCTTACTAACAACTCTACCCACTATGGAATATCCTGAAGGATTCTTTTCCAACTCAATAAGTAGTTTATCCAAATTTGATTCACTAACAGAAATCAGTAGGCCACCTGAAGTTTGTGGGTCAACTAGACAATCAAGTATATCTTGTGGAAGATCTTTACTAATTTCAAGGTCGTTTTTGATGTGTTCATAATTACTATATGCTCCACCAGGGACAATTCCCATACTAGCAAACCCTCTAGCTCCTTTGATAATTGGAACACTTTCTACATCAATCTCAATTGTCACATCACTGCCTTTTGCCATCTCTAAAGCATGGCCTAAAAAACCAAAACCAGTAATGTCAGTGCAACTATTAGCATTAGCTACTATCATAGCATCTTTAGCCAACTTATTTAAAAGCACCATTAACTCTGTTGTCTCTTTATAACCCTGTGAATCTACTAGGTCTGCCTTTATTGCAGTGTTCATTATACCAATACCTAAAGGCTTAGTTAGTACTAGATAGTCTCCTATTTTAGCATTTGCATTACTCTTTACATTTTTTGGATTAATAAATCCAGTAACAGAAAGTCCATACTTAGGTTCTAAATCCTCAACAGTATGTCCCCCCACTAATAATGCACCTGCTTCCTTAATTTTGTCATGTCCTCCTCTTAATATCCTATCTAT
>PWPR01000197.1 GCA_003557085.1 Clostridia bacterium
CAAAGATCGCTTCAGTTTCTGAGTATAGCCTTATTAAAATTTCTGAAAATTCTTCATTTGCTGGTGTCGCATTTTTTTGACTGTGTTTTTCAACTAATGAACTGCCTATCTCTTCTTTTTTTTTTTGCTAAAATGCGCCCCAAAACGACCACTACCTGCTTTTATCACTATCTAACTGTGTTTTTACATCTATCCTTTACATCCAAAAGTCTTCTATATAAATAATTACAGTAGATTATCTATTTCAATAGTTTTATAGAATGAATGTGCGGTGTGACACCTTAAGTACACGACAAGCCGATGGGGTTTTCAGCTAGTTTCCCTAAAAGTGTGCTAGATAGCAATACATAATTACCTCTATCTGACCTTGTTATAATCTGTGTTATAATAGTTTTCCCAATTGTGGTTTAAAATCTTGTGCCATCCCACATGAGCTCTAGCAAAAAAAATGAAATGCCCCTGCAAAACCTTCATATCTCCAAGCTCATCAAAAAATATTTTACCTTCCCTCATATGTGGTTTCCCCAATAAAATGATATGCTTCTGAACTTCTTCAAAAAAATCCTTATCTCTCATTTCCTTAGCTGTTAGCAATGCGCCATATAAGCTTTCAGTTATAGGAGCCAATTGAGTAAGGTAGGATTTTCCCACACCGTCTGCAATATTATCACTGGTAAGGTTCAATATCCTTTCAGAATAACGCCTTTTAAATTCAGACCATGCCCGTTCGCTTCTTTTTTTGTCAAATAAATGCATGAAAGGAATGGCCATTGCGTTTACTGAAGTCTTAAGTTCAGTAGAATGCCATGCTGCTTTTGAACTTAGAAACTCATTCTCAATACCAAACGCCCCAGTTTTATAGAACTCATGGAAAAGCCCAGTTTCTTCATCAACCATGTATGTCGTTATAAAACTTAATACTTTTTCACCTACTTTATCAAAATATCGGCTACCATAACACATATCATGAATTTTAAAAAGCATTAATGCTTCAAGATTAGGCAATATTTGATAGGTTCCCTGAATAGTTTCTATAGCATATACATTTTGAGTTGATTTTCCATTCCAGATTATTCTTTGATATACCTTTTCTGCATATGAATGAAGTTTTACATCATTTAATTTCATCCCGCCAACCATTTTGTGAAGTGCATATATAAAGCCAGTTCGAACCATTCTTATAGACTTGGAATCATAGCCATCCAACACATGGGTCAGGAGAGGATTCTCTAACGTCTCTCCTGCTATATGTAGATTATAAGTGATTTCTTTTGTTCTCGAACTGTCAATAATAGCAAGGGAAGGCATTGTTAGTGCAAGATAGAACACAGTATGACGGGTCAAAACTTCTGGATATGCAGAGTTTCCATTTCTGTAATAAAGGATATCAAGGAAGTTTAATAACCCTTTGTAATGACATTCAATATCATCTGCAAACTCTCTCTTCTTTTCCATATTCCATATTTCTTCTGCGGTATGACTGATTTTATATTGAGTATTTTTCATATATATCTCCTATCTCTTCCTAAAAGTTTTCCAATCATAGGCAAATATCTTATCCCAACCTAAGTGCAACTCACCCCATAGTAAATAATTATGTACGAAAGTTTCATCTTCTGGTGTTGCTCTTTTCAATCTTGCAATATTGTTTTCTATCTCAATTCCATAAGTTCCAACGAAGTATCTGCTAAATTTCTCCCAAGCTTTTGGATCATTATACTCTCTTGTCAATGCCGTTGAATAAAATACACCCATACTTTCTTCTATACCTGTTGATGCTTCATCAAAACTAGCATACTCTTTGATATACGCTCCAGCTCCATCCATCATTTCCTTTGAGAAGTTCTTAATAAAAACTCTATACCCATAATCTAATAACTCCCTATTATACGAATGCAACAGGTTAAGTGCCCATGCATTGCAAAATCCAGTCAGATATGCTTCTGCTTGATTATGGCTTGGATGATATTTTGCAAATAAAAGTCCTGTTTCCTTTTCACTCATGTTGTCGTATATGAACTGGTAGATTCTTTCGCTGTATACTTTATCATAATTAGTTCCATGAATTAAATCATAAGTTTTAAGGCTCAGCATTCCAACAGCATTGCATTGCGGGAAATATTGATCTGGTTCACATTGTATACCCCAATATGGATTATCAGCTTGACTATTTGCCTCATACTCTTTTAGCATAATTTTAGTTAAGAATTTGTGTTCATTCTCAAATTCATTACCACCCGAAAGCAACTGATAAATGCCATATACAAAGTTTAGGTGACCTTTGTACATAATATTGTCTTTAGTAATAGGATTGTCACAAAATCCATATCTCACCCATTCATCCCATATTGGTGCATCCTTCATTAACAATACTGTCTTTCTTAGGTATTCGCATACTTCTTCTTTTCGTTGCGGCTCTATCATAACCATAGACATTAAACCATATGTACAGAAAGCTAGTGGGTATCTCCAGAAATCCTGAAGCTCCTTTGCCCAAGGATGCAAATTATTGTCCCAACCACCTGCAATAGTCGCATCAATCACTTCTTTGTGTAGATTCCAAAGTGCCTCTGCATAATCAGTGAGTTTTTGATTTTCAAACATGGCGAAAGATTCTTTACTACTTGATAATAGTTTTGGTATCGAGTCAAAGGACATTTCCGCTTTGGCTAACTTCCCAAGAATGTTTATCTCTTGTCCTGCACAGTTACATTCATGGTTTTTTTCTACTTTTTGTTTACAACAAGGCATTTGATTATCTTGCACGTTATCACCTCTTATTATTATTTTAGGTTTTTGACCTTTTACATCTATCTTTTATATCCTCAAGCATGTTATTAAGAACAAGTTTGTCTAAATAATTGCCTTTTAATATGACCGCCTCAATGGATCTTGTGTGTGAAATGTTTTCTAAAGGATTTTTATCTAGTATGACCAAATTTGCAATTTTATCCACTTCTACAGTGCCATATAAGTCTTCTTGATGATTACACTCTGCAGCATTAATGGTTGTAGCTTTTAAAACATCAAAATTACTCACTCCTGCTTTTGAGAGAATTTCAAACTCTTCATGTAACTGAAATCCATTTATGACCAATGGCATCCCTGCATCTGTACCTGTTAAGAGCTTACCTCCAGCTTTATAGAATATAAGCATATCTTCAAGGTACTCTTCATGAGTTCTCTCTAGTTTAAAGTCATAGTCTTTAAAAAACTCAACACTCTCTTTCCATTTATTAATAGTATTAGCATCAACGAACTCAGCCAATCCTGTTGTAAAGTGATTCTCTGTTACTTCACCGTCTTGAATTAAATTGCCTACCTCGCTAACAATGAAAGTAGGGTCAAAGTAGACACCTTTTTTTGCTGCTAACTCGAGATAGTCTCTTTGTATGGATTTTTCATGCTCGAAACAGTACTGACCATATTCAATGGCTCTTTTTGTGCCTACATCTACAGGCCTATGACCAACAACATCCATATTTACTTCTTTTGCTGTCTTGACAATTTCTTCAAACTCAGGCATTAATAAGTTATTATATACTTTAATGAAGTCATAGCCTTTATTCTTCGCATCTAGAACCACTTCTCTAGCTTTTTGTTTTGTATCTACTACTATCATTGAATCAAAAACCGGCGGATTGCCATCTATAATTGGAGTAGCAGTATATATGCTTGGACAGAGAAAATCTTTTTGCTTTGCTTTTTCTCTTAACTCAATAACCTTATCAGAGCCAAACATCACCCGAATACTAGTGATTCCATTAGCAATACACAAATACATGTCTTCTATGTTTTCTCCACTAGTATGGACATGCATATCAGTGAAGCCTGGCATTATGTATTTACCTGTACAGTCTATCTCTTGGCTACCTATTAGCCCTTGCCCGATTTCTACAATTTTGCCATTCATGATTGCTATATCATAATTCTTTAATACTTTCTCATTTACCATACTTATCATGTTTAGGTTCTTTAAAACTATTCTATCCATTTAGATTACCTCTTATTCTGAATTATTAAGATTTGCTATGCTTTTATAGTCTCTCTACTTTGAGTATAATAGACAAACCAAAGCATAGCTTGGTAAACTTTCTAAATCCATCATACCCTACACTTATTGCTGAAGTCTTAAAGCAAGTCGACATCCTAGCATCAAAGTTTTTTAATATTTCTCTTTTTGGAGATTTGTTCATTCCATAATGAATCAATCTGGAACTGAGATTGCTCGCAATTACATTTGACTATGTGAAAATTGTTTGGCTCTTTAATAAGATCTGAGCTTATCTTCTTAAGCACTATAGATTAAACACTTATACTGCTTTGAACTTTGCTTTACATGAATAGCATCAATATTATAATATTTTTATATATAGTCTAAAAGTTCATTGGGCTGCTATCTTGCAAAAGCCAGCTAATCTGAGTAATATAGCATTTAGAGGACAGTTTTAGCTAACTATTATTGAAGATCACTGTTGTGCTTAGCATAGCTACTCCAAACATTAGTAACCGCACATAAAGTAATTGCTTGACCAAAAATACAGAAGTACAGCTCTCTTAATAATATAGAATGAAAAATTATCAAGAGAGCTGTGAGTAAGGAGTAGGAATTAAATATTTGTTTTTAGCTTATATCACTAAAGTCATGATTTTGATAACTTAATATAATGTCAATTGCCTCTTCTCCATATCTTGCAGAGAAGTAGTTATTTGCTTCACTTACTATCTCCTGAGCATTTTGATTCAACTTATCTCTAATCACTTTGCTAAATGCTTTATGCAAATGACCCGTCTGAAAATCAAAATCTTTTATATTTACATCTCTATTCTTCATTCTACTTTCATTAATCAGCTCACTTGCTGCTTCATCTTTATTTGCATTTCTCCAATAAAAAGTGCAATGGTCATAATTATGTAAAACTGTGGGAACATCTAATTCTAAACAAGAGTTAAAACCTTTTACCAAGTGCTTATCTATATATGTACAATACACTACACCACCATCAAGTAGTCCCATTTCAGAAAAAGTATCATTCCAGGGACATTTGTAGACTTTTGTTATCAAATCTCCATTTTCAATTAACTCTTCAGTCACTTCAAATTCCCCAGGTGTTGCTTCCCACTCACCATTTGCAAAGTATCCAGTATAGTCTTTTTCAAAACCATTCATCTTTGCCCTAAGTGCCATTCTGTGACCTCTTTGTTCTGCATAATGCTTCGTAGCTTCTTTAAAAATCTCAACACCCTCTTCGTGATACCTTTCTTTTAATACTTTATAAAAAGATCCAACTAAGAAAGCATGATGTCTTTCAGTAAACTTCATAAACAATTACCTCCAAGTTAATGTCTCCAATTTTTACTTTGCTAGTTTTGCTTATCTGTAATTTAATCAAATATGACACGCCACAAAATGATTCTCTGATACCTCTATAAAAACTGGATCTTCAACATAGCACTTCTCTTTAGCATAGTCACATCTCTTAGCAAACCTACAGCCACTAGCTGGATTTATAGGTGTGAAAATTTCACCTTTTATAGTATTTCTTATTTTGCCTCTTTCTCCTAAAATAGGTTTAGGTATCGAGCCTAGCAGAGCTTTTGTATATGGGTGTATTGGATTATCGAAAAGCTCTTTATATGGAGCTTTTTCTACGCTTTGACCCAAATACATTACTAAAATTTCGTCTGAAATATGCTTTACAACTGACAAATCATGCGTAATAAATAGATATGTAAGCTCTAACTCTTCTTGCAGATCCATCAGCAGATTTAGTATTTGTGCTTGAATACTTACATCAAGAGCACTAACTGGCTCATCACAAATTATAAAATCAGGATTCATGGCCAGAGCTCTAGCAATTCCTATTCTCTGCCTTCTCCCACCATCTAGCTCATGGGGATAAGCATTATATAAACGTCCTGATAAGCCTACCGTCTCCATTAAGCTCTTAATCCTATCTTCCATTTCTCTCTTGCTTTTGTATATCTTATTAGATATTAGAGGCTCTGCAATCAATCTTGATACTGTCATCCTAGGATTTAATGATGAATAAGGATCTTGAAATATTATTTGGATACTGCTCCGAAGCTTTTTCATATCTTTTTTACTATAGTCAAATATATTCTCACCCTTAAACAATACTTCACCCTCTGTGGGTTCATGCAATCGAATAATTGTTTTACCTAATGTTGACTTACCACAGCCAGATTCACCTACAACCCCTAAAGTTTTGCCTCTATCAATACTCACACTAACGTCATCTACAGCATGTAGATTACCCATAGGAGTGTTGAAATATTTCTTTAAATTTTTGACTTCTATTAATTTATTACTCATTTTCTCTCCTCATCTAATTACCTTGATATACAAGCTATCCAAAAATATTATGCTTATTCTAACCTCGAACCTTTATAAAAATAAATGGCATTTAATATGATGCCCGTCAAAACTTTTTGATTGAGGGCTTTCTGCAATGCAAATGTCCATACAATGAGGGCATCTAGGATGGAATCTACAACCTGATGGCAACATAGATGGCTCAGGCATTACACCTTGGATTGGGTTTAATCTTTTCTCATCAATATCTAAATTAGGAATAGACCCAAATAATCCTTCTGTGTAAGGATGATGTCTTTCCCCTTCAAAAATATCCTTTGCTGTTCCAGACTCAACGATTTCTCCAGCATACATGATAGCCACATTATCACAAGTCTGTGCCACTACTCCTAGATCATGCGTTATAAGTATCATTGAAGTCTTTAATCTACTTTGTAGTTCATCTATCATGTTAAGTACTTGGGCCTGGATTGTCACATCCAAAGCAGTTGTTGGCTCATCTGCAATTAGCAAATCTGGGTCACAAGCTAGAGCAATTGCAATACCTACTCTCTGCTTCATTCCTCCGCTAAACTGATGTGGGTACTCAAACATTCTATCATGTGGTATACCCACCAGTTGCAAAACCTCTTTGACTCTTTTCTTAATCATTTCCTTACCATAATCCATATGAAGTCTGAGCACTTCTGCTATTTGGTCTTCAACAGTAAGCACTGGATTAAGACTAGACATTGGGTCTTGAAAAATCATAGAAATATTATTACCTCTTATTTTTCTCATGTCCTTTTCACTAAGTTCAAGTAAATTTTGTTCGTTAAAAATTATCTCTCCGCTTAGAATTTTAGCTACTCTATATGGAAGTAATCTAATTATACTTAAAGCAGTTGTTGTCTTACCTGCTCCAGTTTCTCCCACAATACCTAAGCTTTCACCTTTATAAAGGTCTAAATCAATATTGTTAACAGCCTCTACAGTCTCTTCATCTGTTTTATAAATTACTTTTAGATCTCTTATCTCTAACAGCTTTTCTCTCATATAAATCTCCTCATCAATCCATTGAAATCTGGCTAATACATGATACTTTCTAGATATTACATAGTATTAAAATCATTTTTTGCAGTATCTTCTTGTTTGTCAGTAGATTATCTACTTTCTATTTTGTCAACCAAAGTTTCCAATTCTCTGCAAGCTTAGAGATGCCATTACATTACATCTAATGTCTTCTTTTTGGCTTTCTTCTAGAAGTATCAACACTTCATAGTTCTAGCTAGTTTTTCAACTTTGGATCTAGTGCATCTCTTAATCCATCCCCTAAAAGGTTTAGTGATAAAGCTGAAATTACAATTGCAATCCCTGGCATATATATTAAATGTGGTGAGTGTCTAATAAACTCTCTTCCTTCATTAAGCATATATCCCCACTCAGGCACAGGTGGTTGTACTCCGAGTCCCAAAAAGCTTAATCCTGAAGTCAATAAGATCATTCCTGCCACATACATGGTTGATTGCACAATAATTGGTCCCATAGCATTAGGCAATACATGATTCCAGATAATTTTTATATCTGAGGTTCCTAAGGCATGTGCTGCTTCAATAAACTCTTCTGACCTTACTCCAAGCACTACCGACCTTATTAGCCTTACAAATCCTGGAGTAGAAGCAACCAAAATAGCAATAAACAAGTTCCTTAAACCTGCTCCTAAAGCTGCGACAACAGAAAGAGATAGTAAAATAGGTGGAATACACATTATTGTATCGTTGATTCGCATGATTATATTGTCAATCCTGCCACCAAAATAGCCTGCAATAGCACCAATGATGCTTCCTAAAAAAGCAGAGCTAAAAGTCGTTACTAAGCTGAGAGATAGCGTAACTCTTGTACCATGGACAATTCTAGCAAAGACATCTCTTCCAAATCCGTCTGTCCCCATCCAATGCTCCCTACTTGGTGGTCTAAGTCTTTGGGATATGTTTTGTTCTATAGCTACAGTCTCATAATCTACAATAAAATCAGCAAAAATTGCTACTAAGATTATAATGCTAATGACAATTAACCCTATTAGTGCTGGTTTATTCTTTTTAAGTCTCCTAAATACTTCTTTTACTTGACTTTGTTTTTTATAATCATTATTCATTTTGTTATCAAGCTCCTATAACATCTTATTATGTTCATAACTGTCATTACCTATACATACTTTTGATTCGAGGATCAATAAAACCATAGGTCAAATCTATTAGCAATATAATAATCATAAACAAAAAAGACAATAATAATACTGCTGCCATAACCTGCGGGGTGTCTTTCATTCTGATAGAAGTTATTACTAAAGTCCCTAAACCCGGTAAAGCAAAAACTGCCTCTGTGATTACTGTTCCGCCTAAAGCCGCAGCAAAAGAGACACCTATAGAAGTAACAATTGGTAAAAGGGCATTTCTTAAAGCATGTTTCCAAACCACAGTTCTTTCTTTAGCTCCCTTGGCTCTAGCAGTTCTTACATAATCAGTTCTAATAGTCTCTAACATAGTAGTCCTTGTTAACCTTAGAATTCTAGCTGCTCCAGGTATTGCTAAAGTGATAGCTGGCATAATATAATGCTGATATGTGCCTACTCCACTAGAAGGTAGCCACCCTAGCCTTAAAGAGAAAAACAGAATCAACATTAAACCAAGCCAAAACCCAGGAACTGCTGCTAAAAACATAGCTGAAACCGAACCAAGTATGTCCCAAAATGAATACTGCTTAACTGCTGAAAGTATCCCCAGAGGTATTCCAATAATCATTGATCCCAACACGCCTAAAAAAGCTAAAGTGACTGTAAAAGGAAATCTATTTCTAATTGATTCATAAACAGGTCTTCCCGTACGATAAGAAAGTCCAAAATCTCCTCTCACGGCGTTTGCAACATAAGTAACATACCTTACTAAAAAGGGTCTATCCAAACCTAAATCTCTATTAAACTGATCAACGTCAGCTTGCTCTGCTCCTTGTCCTAAAATTATTCTTCCTGGGTCTCCTGGAGTTAACGACATGATAGTAAAAATTATAAAAGTTACTCCTAAAATAGTAGGAATTAGTAAAAGCAATCTGTTTATTATATACCTCTTCAAGCACCTTTCTCCTTTCTCTCCCAAAGTTTCAGTTAATTGTCATTCACATTTCAAAATGTGAATGACAATTAACAAAGTCTTACTTACTCTTGCCAATAAAAATCATGTACTCTAAAGTAGTCATTAGGATTTATAAATACATTTGCTAGTCCTTTATCATATACAGCATTAAGTGTTGTAAAGAAGTTAGGAATATATAGAGCTTCTTCTCTAATAATCTTAGTAATTTGTTGTAGCAGTAAATCCCTAGCATCTCGATCAAGCTCTCTTCTAGCAGCGTCTAAAATTTCATCAATTTCTTCAGTAAAGAAATTCATAGTGTTAAAAGTCCCATTAGAATGAAACATCATATAATATGACCACTCTGTGTTACCAGGGTTCATTGTTAAGCCTCCAGTAGTAAAGTCATATTCACCTGCAGGCAAAGAACTAAACCATGCTCCTAGCTCCATCGGGCTAAGTATTAGATTGATGCCAATTCTATTTAGCTGTGCTTGCAAATACTCTCCTCTTTTGGCATTTGTTGCTGACTCAATATATGTGTAAGTATACTCAAGCTCACCTGGAGCATACCCTGCATCTTCTAGAATTTGCTTAGCTTTTTCAATATTATATTCATAAGAAACAAAGTCTTTGGTATATCCTTCTGCGCCTTCTAAGACAGGTATTTCTGAAATAGTTCCTGACCCTTCTGAAACTACTATATTCATTTCATCTAAATTGACAGCGTGCATAATTGCTTGTCTTATCCTTAAGTCAGTTATTCTTTCACAGTTAATTGAAATATAGAAATAGCTAACTCCAGGCTGGCTCATTGTTGCTAAGTTAGGATTGCTCTCTGCTAGTTCAAAATCTAACCACCTAACACCTGTATAAAGATCCACGTCTCCAGTTTCTAAAGCTACGAAGGCAGTATTAGGATCAGTAATAATTCTAAAAGTCAAATCTTTAATCTGAGCAGGCCCCAAATGATAATTTTCATTAGCTTTCATTACAATCTGTTGACCCTCATCCCATCTTACAAATTCATAGGCTCCTGAGCCTACTGGATTTATGTTAAAATCTTGTTCACCTAGCTCTGTATATGCTGTTTCACTTACTATATACAATCCTGAGGTTAAAAATAAGGTTCCTGCAAATGGAAAGTTCATTGTGATTTTCACAGTGGAATCATCTAGCGCTACTGCTCCTTGCATTGGGAAGTAACTACTTGCTCTCGCAGGGCTCTCCAAATACCTCTCAACAGTGAAAACAACATCATCTGCTGTTAACTTCTCACCGTTATGAAAATATATATCATCTCTAAGATAAAATGTATACTCTAAGCCATCATCACTAATATCCCAAGACTCTGCTACCCATGGTTCAATTTCAAAATCAGGTGAAGTATTTGTCAAAGAGTCAAACATTTGCAATATTAGCCTACCTTCAAAAGCTGAAGTATTAGTTACAGGATTTAAGGAATTAAGGTCTCCAAACTGCAAAATATTTAAATCAGTTCTTGCTACGCTCTGTGGTTGGTCATTATCTGTAGCTACACCATTCTGATTACAAGCAGTAATTGTTGTAATTAATAAGACAAGCAATATCAAACTAACTATTTTTTTCATTTTTTCCTCCTATTATGCTCTTTTTTAGCAACTCTATCATTTTGGTTGTTAAAACCTCTCCATTAGTTATAACCATCTCAATTTCTTTAGTGTTATCAATACAACTTAAAGGATTCTTGTTTAAAATAACTAAATCTGCAAGCTTCCCTTCTTCGATAGTTCCTAACTCTTCGCTTACTCTCATACATTTAGCGGCGTTAATAGTTGCTGCTTTTAGTGCTTGAAGTGCTGTATGCCCTGCAAGTACTAGTTCTTTAAGCTCATCATGCAAAGAAAAGCCTGGCACTACTAATGGCATTGGCGCGTCTGTTCCTGCTAATATTAATCCATTAGCATTGGTGTAAATTAAGGTGTCATCACGATATTCTTGGTAGTTTCTGTCAAGTCTAAAATCATAATCTTTGAAAAATTCAATGCTCTCTTGCCACTGATTCATCCTTTCTTTTGATACATATTGATACTTCTCATCTTCAAAGTGTTTCTCTGTAATTTCTTCAGTTTGTATTATTTGGCAAGCTTTAGATGTTACTAAAGTTGGCGCGAACCAAATGTCATTTTCTGCTGCACTTACTAAATCTTTTCTTTTAATTGCTTTAGCATGTTCTAAACCGTACTGACCATATGCTACTGCCTCACTAAAGCTTACTGCTCTTGGCAAATGTCCGATAACGTCTATCTTGTTCTTCTTAGCAACTTCATTTAGTAATTTAAAGAGATCATTTGGTATATTATTGTATACTTTTACAAAGTCATAACCTTCCTCTTTAGTGTGTAATACTGCCTTCTCTGCATCTTCCAAAGTTCTAATTATTAGTGATCCTTCCCAAACTGGAGGATCTCCATCGACAATTGGTCCTGCAGTGAAAATTCGAGGACCAAGGATAGATCTGCTCCTAATTTTTTCTCTAAGACCAAGGACATCTTTAGTCCCCCACATATTTCTTATTGATGTAATTCCATTGACTAGATAGAGCTTAAGGTCAGATAGCTCATCTTTTAGGTGTACATGCATGTCAATAAGACCAGGAAGAAGATATTTGTCTGTACAATCAATTACTTCTGCATTTTTATGGGAGATATCTTTTGCTATTTTTTTAATTCTCCCATGCAATATCAAAACATCCATATTTTCAACTACATCATCTGTAGTCAGAGGAATAAGATTAATATTCTTTAACAATACTTTATTCATTTTCCACCCCACTAAGCTTTATATACAACTTCGACTTCTTCAATTGGCCTATCCAGAACTCTTATCAGCATTTCATCAATCGCTTCTCTGTTATAATAAAAATTGTTTTTTACTATGCCATTGATCGTTTTTGTGTTTCTGATGTCCTCTAGAGGGTTCTTATCAAGAATTAGTAAGTCAGCGACTTTTCCTACTTCAATTGTCCCAACCTTTTCTAAAACTCCAAGATGTCTAGCAGCATTAACAGTACCTGTTTTTATTGCTTGATAAGGAGTCATCCCAAAATCATTAATCATAAAACTTAGCTCATCATGAATAGAAAATCCAGCAACCACCCCAGGATTGTCAGTGTCTGTTCCTAATAGGATGTTGTCAGAGTGCTCTATAAAAGTTTTGCCTCTTTGAATGACTTCTTCCATAGAAAACCTTCTCTTTTCATCTTTGGGTTTCTCTTTTCTCCATTTAGTAATTTCTTCCCACATCTCTTTTTCTTTTGCGTTAACATACTCATAATATGGAATAGCAGCTAGCTCTTTATCATTGATAACAAAGTCGTAAATTGTCCAAACAACAGCTTGGGTAGGACATAGCCACATCCCGGATTTGGCTATATCTATAATCTCTTCTCTTTCTTTAGGAAGACAGTTCGTATGTTCAATACAATAGTATTTACTATCAATTAACTCTTTAGTAGTCAAAAACTCATTGCCATGACCGACTACTTTTATATTGTTTTCATTAGCAACTGCCATCATTTTTAGGAAAGCTTCTTTAGGTATACTAGGATAAGTTTTAATAAAGTCATAACCATCCTTAATATCCTTTAAAACAGAGGCTTCGCCTTCTTCAGGCGTCTTTACAATATTACTGCCCTTCCAATAGTCTACACCATCAGTTAATGGCCCAGTGCTATAGACAGTAGGACCAATCTTTCTTCCTTCATTGATTGCCTTTTGCCACTCTAAAGTTTTTGGAAATCCCCACATGTTCTTAATTGAAGTAACACCATTAGCAAATAATAAGTCAACAATGTCACTATTATTAAGATGAACATGCATATCAAATAATCCAGGCATTAGATATTTGTCATCACAATTAATAATCTTGACATCTTCTGCTGAAATATTTTCTGCTATTTCTGCTATTTTTCCATCTACAATTAGTACGTCCATATTACTAAGCACTGTTTCTTCATTCATTGGAATGATATTGGCATTCTTAATAAGATATTTCACTATTCTTTCACCTCACAATTAAATCTTTGACTACTCTATTAGTTCTTGGCTCAATTACTAAATCTTCCTCTACCATAAATGTGCACGCCAACTTAACTTTTCCATTAACTTTTACTGAGCACCGTCCACAAATTCCATGATTGCAAACACTGTGACTAAAAAAACTTAAGGAGGAATCATGACTAGTATATATAGCATTAAGAACATCCATTACAGTAAACCTATCTTCCTTTGTTATATCTAAATCAAAGCTTTGATAATATGGCTTGTCATCTACTTCTGGATTAAACCTGAATACTTCAAACTTCATTTATCTTTCCTCCTCATATGAGATATTCTCCAGTCCCATTTCATTGTTTAAAATATAGTCAATATATTCTGTTTTGCCTCCTTTGGGGATCTCGAGCTTAGTAACCTTTGGCTTCT
Source organism: Clostridia bacterium (assembly GCA_003557085.1). GTDB lineage: Bacteria > Bacillota > UBA994 > PWPR01 > PWPR01 > PWPR01. The sequence continues at coordinate 13,908 of PWPR01000197.1, forward strand.
TAGTAGAGAGATTAATCACACCGTTTCTTAACTCTGCTATGTGACGTATTAAGAAATTATCATCATCAACTAGTGGGTAGTCCGCTCTTAAATGCATGCCTCTACTTTCTTTTCTTTCTTTAGCCATTATGGCTGATAACTTGGCACATAAAAGTCTATTCTTTGCTTGAATAGCTTGTATCCATTCATAGTTATATAATCTTGATTTGCTTTTAAGAACCATGTTATTCATCTTCTCTTCTAATTGCTGGTACTCTGCTATAGCTTGATCTAAACCTTCTTCTGTTCTAAAGAAACTGAGTCCTTTGTCAGAGATCCTTTCAATTTCTAGATTAGCTTCGACAGCACTTATGCCTTTTTTATTTTCAAAATATCTGAGAGTTTCTTTTGCAATCTCCTGTGCCATTTTATTACATGGATTTACCTCTTTGTTTTTTGAATATTCTGCTGCAGACTTACCAGCTCTTATACCTTGGACCAACATTTCTACTACTGCATCAGCTACTCTATTTGAACCAAAAGCCCCACTACTACATTCTCCAGCTGCATATAACCCTTCAATTGAGCTCTCCATCTTTTCGTTTATTACTATTCCACCATGAGTGTATTCATTGCCTAAGCCAATTTTTACTCTTTTATGCTTCTTGCAAAACTCCTTGTATGCTCTAACATCATCACCATGATAAAAACCATCTTTATATACTTCAGTTAAAAATGATTTAATAAGATCTTCAAACATGTCATCTATTTCATCTTCAGACATATCAGAAAAATCAAAATAAACACCATCGTCTTCAGTTCCTCTACCCTCTAAAACGCACTTGCCATAGTAATAAAGTTCAATAAGCTTACCTAGCTCACTTTTAACTTCTATTTCTTTTAACTCTTTAGGTATAACAATCTCATCTCCATTTGCGTCTGTAACCCTGTATTTAAAGTTGGGATTAAACACAAAGAAAACTGGTAGAATTGATCCTTTTACTTCATTAGGCTCTAAACATGTGACTAAATAAAGAAGAAACTCCATATCAGCTAGTTGCGCTCCAGCTCTAAATGCCATAGCGACTCCATCACCTGTCATATCACTATTGGTATTTTTAAGAGTAAAAGGCTGATATCCACCCGTGCCCATCACTACTGCTTTGGCATTAAACTGTATGATTTCACCAGAATAGATGTCTATTCCAACAGCCCCACAAACTTTATCTCCATCTTTTAGCAAATCAACTATTATTACATCTTCTATAATTTCAACATCTTCTTGCTTAAGCCCATGTTGGAGAGCTTTGCCCATAGCATTTCCGGACATGTTCCAAGTGGCAGGCTTTCTAAAAATAAACTTTTGCCCTGCTTGATCTGCCCATTGCTTCACCTCATAAATTATGTCTGGGCTTTCTTCAACAAATTGCTCTACGATATCTTGTTCACTTAAATAAAAACTGTCTCTTACAATTTGATTAAACAAGATGTCTTTAGTTAGCTCTTTATCAGCTTCTTTTATCCCAAACTTATAGTAAGCACTGTGGCCATCCATCGCATAAGAGCCACCAATCATAATAGTGTTGCCACTATTTCCAACCTTTCCTTTAGATACAAGAGTTACTTGAGCACCTTTTCTTGCTGCACCTATAGCGGCTGTGACTCCTGCACCCCCGCCACCTATTGCCAGAACTTCTGTGTTAACCACTTTGTTTAATAACACTTTTACTAACACTCCCTTTTCTACTTTATATAAATCATCTTTACCAGTTTTAGAAAGAAAACCTGCTATTTGTTTAGCTAAAAGCACACAATTAAGGAAAACTAAATTTTGTTTACATAGTATACAATAATGATAAAAAATAATATTGTTAACAAGCTAAACAATATAAGAAAAAAAATAATGGATCTTATTTTTTACATAGTATTCTATTTTATCAAAATTATTGTTAACAAGGTAAACAATATGGGTAAATGCGAGGCAAATCCTCTTAGGATTCACCTCCATTAATTTAGTTATCATCATACTGCTTTAAATACTCTGTATGTTTTCTTAAGAAACTAAGTATAAGTTCTTTCTGCTTTTCAGAATAGCCTTCAAACTCATCATAAACTTCCATATTTCTTGCTTTATGATACTCTATATGTCCATCATAAGCACACTTACCTTTATCTGTAAGCTTAAAAAACACTTCTTTTTTATTCTCCTTGTATTGAAATTTCTGTAAGAACCCTTTCCTCTCTAGTTTAGTAGTCAGCTGAGACACCAAGCCTTTTGAAACACCGTGCCTTTCTGCTATTTGTGTTGTATTTAAATCAGGATATTTCCCAATAGTCTCTATTAAATGAATCTCTGATGGATATAATAATTCCCCACAATTATAATCTCTTGGTTTTTTTCTCATTGCATCCATTGCATTAATAAATCTTTCAACTGCTAAATCTAGCTCTTCTGCAAATTTCTTCATATAATTGCTCCCTAGTATTGTTTATATGGTTAACGATATTATATAGTAGATAAATTATAGTGTCAACTCTTTAACATAATAAATTTTATTAACCCAAATAGTTTCTTCTATGCATTGGAGTTTTGAAGCTTTGAAAGACATTCTAACTACTTTATTTTCAATTGGAACTTTTCAGTTAACGCATCAAAAAGCACATTAAAGCATGTGAAAACGTTTTTTAGTTAACTCTTTAGAATTATAAGTCATACTAATTGCTTAGACTAATTATCGTAAATTTCTCTTGCTGCGAAATTGCTTTACTATTTCAGTTTCATTTCGTTATACAATATGCTAAAAATTATAGCTTTGATTTTATAAACAGTTAATGTAATAAATCCATAGTAACTATTATTATATTCATTAATTACTAAATATATGAAGTATTATTATCATTCTCAAACGATTAAAGGCCTCTGTCTTAATTTCTTTCTTAATGACAAAAGCCTTTTTTATATTTTCTTAATCTATAATGCACTTCAAATTCTATTCAGACTTGTTATGTCATTTATCAATTGTCCTAAGCACTCAACTCTTCATGATTTCTTAAAACAGAAACGCTTAGCAATTATTACTAAATACACATAGCCTTCATACTAGCTTGGTCAACGGTATCTTTTTTGTATACTCTTGTTGTCCAATCTTCTAAAATTGCAGTCAGCTCTTCATGAAGCGGCTTTTCCATATCTTCTTGATAATCTTTAACTGCATTCAAAACAGAGGCTCTTTTGTGATTTTCCTTAAGGAGATGATTCATCCCTTCAATAACATAAGCTTCTGCAGGACCTTGCACATAATTCATAAGATCAAGAGCCTTCTCTGGTGTTATTTGAATATCTGTAGAACCGTTTATTGCAATAGCAGGACAAGTGACTTTTGCTAAGTCTTCAAACACATCGTAATTAAAATGCTCTCTGAACCACTTAGCATTAATCTTTTGAAACTGATATTTAACTACATCTTCTTTACTTGATAGTATTTTTTGATTTAGTTTTTCAGCTTGTTTATCAACTTTATTATAAATTTTTGTTAATCTAATTAGCTTACCTTTAAGCCCATCCATTTCCACTAACTCTTGCTTTGCAATTTTTCTTTGATTTTCTAAAGCCTCCTTCAAAGCCTCCGCTCCACCCGATAAGAAAATCAACCCATCCACTGGCCTTTTTGCATTAGCAGCAGTAATAAGTGTGCATCCTTCACTATGACCAAGAAGAATTACTTTTTCAACTATAGGTAGCTCAGCTAAATAGTTACTTAAAGTTACTATGTCATCTACTAAATCAAACATACCTGTCTCTAAAGAATTGCCACCGCTGTTTCCGGCTCCCCTTTTATCTGCCCTCAAAGTTACAAATCCCAAACTGCAAAAGAAATGGGCCAAATCTCGATACATATTAGGCTCGAAGTTTCCTTTGCTAATATTTCCATTACGATCTCCGTTACCAGAGCCTGCCACAATAATAATTGCTGGGAAAGTCCCCTCCCTTTCAGGAATTCCTAATGTCGCAGCTAACGAATACTCACCCTTGACAATAACATCTTCTTCTCTAAAACTCATTTTCAGTTTCTCCTTTAGTTTTTACTCGGTAGCATTATGTTAGCAATTGACATTAATTGACGATTCCCGTTAGGTTCATTTTCTGCCGCTTTATCTATTAATTCCTTAATACTCTCTATTAACTCTATTAGTTCTTCATAACTGAGATAGGCATACCATTGCCTATAGCTAACACCATCTCTTTTTAAATCAACACTTTCTGACTGAAGGTATGTTTCATACTGACTTAAGATGCCCATTAAGTAGTTGAAAAAAAAACTGAAATGCTCTTCTTTAGAAGCTTCATTTACTTCTTTGCTTGTATTGCTTTCTAGTGTGTTAGATACTGAGTAAACTTTTTCAATTGTTCCTCGCACTCTGTTTTCATCAACAACTTCTATAATATCAACTTTTAAAAGTGCATTAATATGTCGATAAAGAGTAGCTTGTGGAATATCCGGCAGCTTTTGAGAAATATCACTTGCTGTCATTCCAGCACTATTCATTACTGTTTGCAATATTCTTATCCTTATGGGATGAACCATTGCCTTTACTTTTGATTTCATTACTTCACTTCCTTACTCTATTTTGACTAATTACTTGTGTTAAAATCATGCTTGATATTATTATCACTCTTGATAATGATAATAATATCAAATATGATAATTGTCAACAGTTTTTTAAAATAATTTTGAAATTTATATGTTTTAAAGCATAGTTATAACTATTCTAATAGTTTTAACTCTTATAAGAGTGATTTAGTATAGTATCCTAGCTTCTTTAAAATTAAAAGTATTGGCTAGCAAAAAAGCACCCTACTTAGAGTGCTTGGTTAGTTATTAGTTTTCAGTAATTGAGATAAGGTTAGAAATGAATACCCTTTCTCTCTTAATGTCTCAACAATGCCAACAAGAGAGTTTAGTGACTCACTTCTGCTTTCATACATTATATGAAGTAAAATAATAGAACCAGGCTTTACATTTTCAGTAACATACTCTACAATTTTTTTTCTATCAGAAGCTATTTCTGGATACGACTCAGGTTCAAGATCCCACATAATAGTTTTCTTATCATAATCTCTTAGTATGTATGGTAAAATAACAAGCTTTTTGCCATAAGGTGGCCTAAAGTGAATTTCTCCTTGATGCCCAACTTGGCGGATCAACTGATCAGTTTTCTCTATTTCATTCTTTATAAATGCTGGGCTTTTAAAAATCATTCTCTGATGAGAGTATGAATGGCTTCCTAACTCATGACCTGCTTCTACTAAATTTATGCCTGCTCCAAGATTATCCTCTAACTCCTTGCCAGTTACAAAAAATGTTGCATTAACATCTAGTTCTGCAAGGATCTTTATAATTTCACTAGTCAACTCAGTTGGTCCATCATCAAAGGTTAACGCTACTACTTTATCTTGTGTTTCAACTTTTTGTAGTATGTTGCCATAAAACTGGAAAGAACGAGAGCTACTTATTCTAAGACCAATAGTCAATATAAGAGCAATTGCCATTACGATAATTAACTTCTTAAATAAAACTCTTTTCAAGCATCTAATCTCCTTTCACCAGTCTTGCTATACATCAGGATTGTAAAGCAAATATATGTCAAAAAAATGTTTGCTTTGCTTTAATAAGTTCAAATAGATATATCTAATTACAAGTCCTATGCAGTATAAAAAGCATGGCTTTCTTTTTTGATTAAAAACTATAGACCAACAGCAATTGTATCCTTCACTTTGTAACAATTTAGCCTGTTTATTTACTTCCACCACTCAGGAGTTAGTTCTTCTAATTTTAGAATTCTTTGATTTTCATGATCAATCATTACTTCAATATTTTGATACTCCCCTTGCATTAACTGTGTCATTAGCTCTCTGCATGCACCACAAGGAGGTCCTGTCTTGCCATCTGGCATTATGGCAAACACTTTTTTTATACTTTCTTCACCATTAGTTATCATGTTAAAAATGGCATTTCTTTCTGCACATATTCCAAGAGAACTACAAGTATCAATACATACTCCTGTATAAATTTTACCTGATTCTGATTCAATTGCAGCAGCCACTCCCCCAGCCCAAACTTTTTCGGATATTTTCCTACTATTCTGAACTTCTTTAGCTGCTTCAAATAATTTAGTCCATTTTTTCTCCATATAAGTCTACACCTCTCCTTGATTACTAAGTTATTACTTCTATAGCTTTCACTTTTTATTATGCTGTATACAAGCTAACTGTTATAGCTGTGCTAAGTATTCTTCTTGCTTATTTTGCACTTTCCTTTAGTTTTTCTTCAATTGCTGCAGCAAGTAAGGCTGCACCTTTAGAGTTTAAGTGACAACCATCAGTGGTCAAAACAAGTCCTCTCTTATTACTTAAGAAATCACTTAATGGAAAAGCTTGAGTTAAAAAAGAGTCAAAAATCGTTATACTTGGGTGTTTAGAAATAAAATAATTAC
>PWPR01000228.1 GCA_003557085.1 Clostridia bacterium
AAACTGAAGCGATCTTTGGTAGACTCAAAAATGAGTTCTTCTATAGCATCTCGGGGGTAAGAGTTTCTACTGAGCAGTTCATTACTTTGCTTAACGAACATATAGTTTGGTACAATGAAAAGAGGATTAAAATGTCTCTAGGTGCATTAAGCCCTATAAAGTACAGGAGAAGCCTAGGCTTAATAGCCTAAAAAAGTATAAAAAATATCCGTACCCCCCAATAAAGATTAATGAAAAAATCGAAGTGGTAATCAGGTTTAGTTTTTCTCATAAATCACAAAAAGCAACAAAACTATGTTGCCTTTTCCATGAGTAGCACCCTATATAGCTGCACTTAGCTTTTCTTTAACAAAAGGTTTGCTAGATATTTTGAGCGAAGTTGCTCTGATGCTGCAAGTTGTTTGATTGGTGGCAGTTTTAAGATGGCAGTAAAAATTGAAGCAAGCACACGATGTGATGCTAGTGAGCGATTATCAAAAATTAAATTCGCCAGCATTCCTTTATCAAGAGCCATTAAAACCACACGATGGGCTGTATTTACAGGAGTTATAACTCTTTGATCAATAGCTTCTAATAGAATTGCATCAAAATGGCAGCTTCTAACACATATCCCACAGCCAAGACACATAGACTCTTCAAGTATTGGTATCATGCCTTCCGATTCCTTCTTGTTGCCTAGAGCATCAATTGGGCAATCTGCAATACAATTACCACATTTTACACATTTCTCTTCATTAATGTTTGGCAGAAAGTTTGTTGTGGCAATAGTTTGGACTGTGCCAAATTTCTTAGCAGCTAAAAGTGCTTCGCAGCAACATCCACAGCAATTACAAATAAAAGCTACTTCGTTTTGAACATTCTCACCAATTTGCACTAAATTATGTTTGTAAGCAATTTCTAAAAGCTCTAGACACTCTTCAGTGCTTACGCGCTTAGCATAGTTTGAGCGTATTAGCGAGTCTGCTGTATTACCAAATGTCATACATATCTCCATTGGAGCATCGCAGTTTTGTTCGACATGTTCCATCTTATGTCTGCAATAACAGGTACTAATACCAATATGTTCTGCAGATTTTATAACGTAAGAAGCACGCTCATAATCCATAATTTCAATCTTGCCGTCTGACTTGAGGCTCTCAATAGCTTGATTTTTCTGGTGACTATCTATAGCACCCATGCTTGCTAAGCCTTCATTTTTATGAAGACTGTCGAGGCTTTGATTAAGAGCTGCTTCATTAACAAAAGCTCTGACTATTTTAGTGTCTGTACCAAAAAATAAGTCTCTTACAAACTCTTCTTCAACATTCATATATTGATGCAGTAGCTTGCCTAAGCTTTGCTGGTCAATATCTTCACGGATTCTCATCATCGAAAACTCTATCCAACCAGCCATTGGTGGCGGTAGGACATAATATGTTTGCCCATCTTTATAGAAATCTAATAATATAGCTCTTCTAGCTAATCTATCTAGAATTTCAATGGCTTCTTTTTCTGATAAATTCCATCTTTTAGCTGCCTCTGATACAGTAAATGCTTGGATAGGTAACTTTGATACCAGAAGTGCCTCTTCTTCTTCAAAAAGTATATTTAAAATCTTGTATAGTGTTTCTGAAGGTGGTGCCCCTTGAGGGAAGCGATTAAGTCGTTCTACTAACTTTTCATAACCACTACGTGCTGTAATATGACCCATAATTCAATCTCCTTTGTCAATGATTATAGCATAGATTCAAAATCGGAGAACATAGAAGAGAAGGGTAAATAAACACATTAGAGACTCTAGGTTAAAAATGGCAATCATAATGATGCAGCAATGCTAAAATTTTCAAATTTAAGCTCATCTTAAATAGTATAATGTTTATACATCATAAGGTAGTTATAAGACGGGCGAATAGTTTATATAGATACAAATTTATATGATTTCATAAAACGAGCGTGTATCTGCAACACTTTAATGAGTACTATAGTATAATAAATATTAAGACTTCTTTAATTAAATAAGGATTAGCTATATTTAAAATGTCTAGCATAATCGAAACTTTCAGACTCATTTGATATGGGTTTTTCATTCTCTATTTTTATATAAAAAGTGAACATAACAGTTATAAGTGTTTATTGCCTAGTACCTAAGCAGAAATCATCAACCTTTATAAATAGGGTACTATTTACTGCAGAAAAAGTTAAAGCTGATTTTAGGAAAAGTTATTAAATAGTAAGTTAGCAAACAGGAGGTAGAATAATGCAAAAGTTTGATATTTTAATTAAGAACGGAAGAGTAGTTGATGGCACTAGTAACCCAGGATATTTATCGGATATTGGAATAAGTGGTGATAAAATTAAGTATATTGGAAGGGTAAAAGAGGCAGAAGCAAAAGAGATAATTGATGCCAGGGGTCTTATAGTAGCACCTGGATTTATTGATATGCATGGCCACTCAGATGGGGGTATTTATGAAGATAGCTCTATCTTTAATATGATTGAGCAAGGAATTACCACAGAAATCTCTGGTATGTGTGGCTTTTCAGTAGCTCCTGTTTCAGAAACATATTTTGAACAGCTCCGCAGGTATGCAGGTGTAGGTGAAAGTGATTCAAACTTAATAGAAAAGTGGAAGAAGATGAGTAGCTTTAAGCATTATTTAGATTCACTAGAAGACCTTCCACTAGGACCTAATGTTGCTTTTTACGTTGGGCATGGCACTATTCGTATAGCAGTAATGGGCTTTGAAGATAGAAAACCAACAGCTGACGAGTTAAACAAAATGAAAGATCTAGTAGAAGATGCTATGGAAAGTGGCGCCTTAGGGCTAACAACAGGTTTAATATATCCTCCTGGTGTATATGCTGATAAAAAAGAAATTATAGAGCTGTGTAAGGTAGTAGCAAAGTATGGAGGTAGTTATGCTTCACACATTCGCAATGAATCACATAGTGTTGTTGAAGCAGTAAAAGAAGCTATTGATATTGGTAGGCACTCAGGTGTCCCAGTTATAATTTCTCATCATAAAATTGCCGGGAAAGCAAATTGGGGACTTTCTACGGAAACCTTAGCTCTTATTGAAGATGCAAATAGAGAAGGTATTGATGTTGCTTTAGATCAATATCCATATAAAGCAGGTTCAACGGGACTGAAAGCTACTATACCACCCAAGTATCATATAGGAGGAACAGAAGCGTTGCTTAAAAGGCTAAAAGATCCAGCAACAAGGTTGCAGATTAAAAAGGATATCATGCAAGATGATAGAACTTGGGAAAATTTAGCATATAGTTGTGGTCTAGATAATATAATGGTCTTTTGTGATATCCCTGATGTAAATGGTAAAACAGTTGCAGATTATGCTAGTTTAACTGAAAAAGAAGGTTTAGATGCTTTAATTGACTTGCTAATCGAAACCAAGGCTGATGCGGGAGCAGTATATTTTATGATGGATGAGATTGATATTGAAAGAATCATGCAAAATCCATACACAATGATAGGTACTGATGGGGGAGTTGTTGATAAGAAGTCTGGCAATCACCCTAGAGCAGTAGGGACTTTTCCAAAAGTTTTAGGCCAGTATGTTAGAGAGCGTAAAGTTTTAAGATTAGAGGATGCTATTAGAAAAATGACTTCTCTTCCTGCACAGAAAGCAGGGCTTAAAGCAAAAGGCTTAATTAAAGAAGGATTTGATGCGGATTTAGTAATATTTAATCCTGAAACTATAATAGATAGAGCTACTTATCAAGAGCCTACATTGAAAAATGAAGGATTAAACTATGTTATAGTAAATGGCAAAGTTGCTGTTAAAGACAATAAGTATATTGGGGTAGGTTCAGGCAAAGTAATTAGATTATAAATGCTGTAATCATTATAAGACAGTTCAAGTAGTTAAGCTACCCATAAACTCTTAATGTATTAAATCTGAATCAATTATAGACAGATATTAGTATAGATTGATAGCTCTAGGGAAGGCTCTTTAGAGCTACTCTAATATCTGAAAAGAAAAATTGATCTAAGGTTTGAGTTGCTATATCATCAATTTTTTTGATAAATTTGAGAAGCAGAGAGTTGTATCAAAGTACTATGGTGAGTTATGAATAAAGCTTTATTATGAGCATATTACTTGATGAAATAAGCACCACAGTGTAACAAAGCTTTCATTAAACTACACAGATATATCATAATGATATAATTCTAGGGCTTTAGTTAAAATTATATAGTCAAAGCAGTTCAAGTATGAATGACCTTGGCGTCATATGGCTATTCTGAGAAACCATAAAAAGTAATTTAGAAAAGATGAAGGATTACTAAAACCTTATGTAGAAATAATCAACATTATTGTATTTTACAGCGTTGGTATATAAAGGTACAAGTCTTGATATTTGAGTCTTGAAGTGTAAGGTGGCTAAAACAGAGCTAAAATACTTTTACTAAGATACGAAAATGGATAGCTTAAGAGCGCATTTATCTTTTAACTGCAGAGCTAAGAGAAGGAGGTATTTATGAAAAAGGACTGGTATATTTACCGTGATAAGCAACAAATTGGACCGTTTAGTTGGGCAGAACTTTTAGAGAAAGTAAGATCAGGTGAGTTGAAACAAACAGAGTATGTTTGGAATGAAAACTATAGTGATTGGAAGTTGGCAAGTCAAGTAGAAGGTTTATTTGAAGAAGCTCAAGAGCGAAATGTTAAGAAAGCAAAAAAAACTAAGCAACAAGGCTCAGGAAAAAGTAGGATAGTTGTTAAAGCTATAGTATTAGTTGTACTGGTTGTTGCTTTTGTATATGGCGGCTCACGTTTAGTCGGTACGGTTGGAGATGTTGTTTCAAACCTGCCTTTTATAGGAGGAAATAGTTCTTCGACCACAACTAGTGGTAATCAGGGAGAGTATAGGGAAGGAGTTCTTTTCCATCAAGGCGCTTATGATATGAGAAGCAGCAAAGAATATATCGATACGTTCGGAGTATATTATGGAGAAATAAACTATGTTGCAATTGTTAATATGGATACTATTCCTTCTAATATATTAGCGGATGCCACAAAAGCTGCAGTCCAAGAGCTATATAATAAAAATACAGTAGCAGAAATGCATCTTGAGGCATCAGGGTATTTACATGTCTATATAAGAGAGGGAAATAGCCGAGATACTAAAGCTAGGTTTGAGCTATCCTTAGAAGACAACTTTCATCAAGATGAAACGGAGTACTTAGATGGTTTATTCGCTTTAAGAGAAGTAATTGTTTATGAAGAGAATAATCAATTAAAAGTTACAGGATTTCAAGAAATGCAATACAGAGCAGCAGATGGTGATATGGCTATTTTGCGGTTAGAGTTCTTTGGAGTAAAAGAATAACTTTAATTAAACCTTTCCTTTTACTTAGATGTGGTTAATACTAGTGAAGTAATTATTCTAAGTAAAATGTGAAGGTTTTCCTTTTTAATAGAAAGACTAAAGAAGTTACTGAAAGCTGTTCTATTGGGTTGAAAGAACTATTTATTTAATCTAGATTTGATAACAAGAACTATGTGGTTATAGTTTGTATTTTTTTAAGCTGCTTTGAGTATGTCCAGTAAATGATTTTTAATGCACAGCATCTTACTCAAAGATGCTCTATAATAAACTCATATGACCTAAAATGTTCATAAAAAGAAAGGGTGTATGG
>PWPR01000193.1 GCA_003557085.1 Clostridia bacterium
TATTGCATTTAAGAATAATTTAATGTACAATGACCATGTTATTGATAATCATTTTCAAATTAGAGAAAGATGGAGGAAGAGGAAATGAAAAAAATAGTGAGCGTTCTTGTTGTGTTATTAATGGTTTTATCTGCTTGTGCTACTACTAATCAAGAAGAAAGTAGCAATTTAATTATTTATTCAAATAGAAATGAACGTTTTGTGCAAAACTTATTGGATAAGTTTGAATCAGAAACAGGCATTACTATACAAGCATTACATGGTGCAAACCCACTTCAAGTAATAGAAGAGTCTAACAATACTAGAGCTGATATTTTTATATCAAATGATTTGGGAGCATTAAGTTATTTAGAAAGCAATGGATACTTAGCCGGAGCAGAGCTAGAAGGAATAGACTCTATACCAGAAATGTTTAGAGCTGAGAATAACGCATATATGGCAATCTCACTCAGAGCTAGAGGCTTTATATTCAATAAGGACTTAATCACAAGAGACCAGATGCCTACAAGTGTTGTAGACTTATTTGATGATAAATGGGCGGATGTACCTAATGGTTTTGCAATTACCAGAGGTGGTAATGGTGGAATGATAGGACATATATCAGCCTTACGTTATGAATGGGGAGACCAAAGAACTGCACAATGGATAAGTGCCATAGAGAAAAATGCTGCAGGTATTTATCAAGGGCATGGAGATATAAGAAGGGCCGTAGGTGCAGGAGAACATGCTTTTGGTCTAGTTAATAACTACTATTTCCATCAGCAGCTATTGGAAGACAATAATAATGTTGGGTTTATATATTTAGACCAAGAAGAATATCAAATGGGAGTTATTGCAAATGCAGCAGGCATTGGATTAGTAAATAATTGACCAAATCAAGAAAATGCTATTAAATTTTTAGAATGGGTACTAATGCCAGAAAACCAAGTAGCATTTGTTGGAGAATCTTTAGAATTATTAATTAACTCTCACTACGGAGCTAATTATCCTGAAGAAGTTTTGCCACACATTATACCTTTTTCGAATTTGAAAGTTCAAGATATGCCGATAAGAGAGTTAGGAAATTTCTTTGAAGATACCACAGCTTTAATTGAGGATTCAGGTTTAGCATTAAATCTTAGATAACTTACTTTGATATAGTTTAGGAGATGTAATAATGAAAGTAAAAGGCGATACCCCAAATAAAAAACTAAAGTTTCGCCATTTTATAAGGAGAGGCTGGATTGATTTGTGGAAAGGAAACCCCCCGGGTCCTTTTCTCTTATCTATCAGTATAGCAATAGCGTTAGTTATGACTATCCCTATTCTATATATAGTAAGACAGTCTTTTAGAGCCAATATTAATGATTGGATCAGACTTGTTGACAATAGAATTCCTGAACTATTATGGAATACACTATCACTTACACTTTCAGTAACCATAGTCACTATTATTCTTGGAGTTTCCTTAGCATGGCTTGTCCACAGAACAGATTTGCCAGGAAAGAAGTATTGGAAATGGTTGCTTGCCACACCTTTAGTAATACCACCATACATTGGTGCTGTTACATACATAATAATCTTTGGTAGAAGTGGCTGGCTCAGAGAACTTTGGAATAGTAGCTCTTTTTTACTAAGCTCCATAGGGAGTTACCCCTTTGATGTTTACTCTTTTTCAGCAGTGTCACTTGTACTTATAATGTTTACTTATCCTTATGTTTTTTTAATTGTAAGTGCAGGTATAAAGAAAATGAACAGGAATTACGAAGAAGCAGCTAAAAGTTTAGGCATGAGTGCATGGGAGACCTTTTGGAAAGTCAATTTGCCTCTTTTAAGACCTGCTATAGGAGCAGGTGCCCTATTAGTTGCACTCTATGTCATTTCCGACTTTGGTGCCATTGCTACAATGAGATATGTAACCTTTACAGCAGCAATATATTTTCAAAGGGCAAGTTTCAATATGAGTTCTGCCTCTATTTTAAGTATTGTGTTAATACTTCTTACCCTAACTATCTTAGCAATTGAGTCTAAAACTAAGAAGCATAATAAATATTTGCAAACAGCTAACTCACAAAGAAAACCTAATACTTTAGAGTTAGGAAAGTTAAAAATACCAGCACTAGTCTATACTAGTCTTGTGTTCTTTGCTTCTGTAATACTTCCTTTAGCAGTGTTGATATTTTGGTCGCTAAACGGATTAAGAATGGGAGCAATCGATAGTAGATTTCTAGGTTTTGCTTTTAATAGTCTTAAAGTAGCAGGCATAGCAGCAGTAATCAGCATGTTACTTGCCATACCAATAGTCTATCTAAAGAGTCGATATCCTTCTATGATGTCAAAAGTAATAGACAAGTTGAGTTATACTGGATATGCGCTACCTGGTGTAATTGTTGCTTTAGGTATGATATTTGTCTTTAATAATCACATACAATTTATCTATGGCACATACTTTATGATTATTATTGCTTTTTTGATTCGCTTTTTACCGCAAGCAATGCAAGCAAGCGAATCTTCTCTAAGCCAAGTATCCCCAAGAATTGACGAAGCTGCTAGAAGTTTAGGGTATGCTCCATGGAAGGTAATGTTAAAGGTAATATTGCCAAATATTTTCCCAGCTGTTTTTGCTGGAGGATCTTTAGTGTTTGTAAGTGCCATAAAAGAGCTCCCAGCAACTCTAATGTTAAGACCCCCAGGGTTTGATACTTTAGCTGTGCGCGTATATTTTGAGGCCTCCGAGGCAATATATCATTTAGCTGCACCAGCTGCTCTATTAATTGTTTTAGTGTCTATAATCCCACTGAGATATATGTTAAGTAAATATTAGGATGTGAGAAAAGTGAATGCAATAGAATTGAAGAATGTTACAAAGACTTATCCAGGATCAACAACCCCAGCTGTCAATGATTTTTCTTTAGAACTAGAGAAAGGCAGTATAACCACACTGCTTGGTCCTAGTGGCTGTGGTAAATCAACAACACTTAGATTAATAGCAGGTTTTGAAAAAGCAGAAGAAGGTACTATTTTATTAGATAATAAAGTTGTAAGTGACAAATATAACTGGGTACCTCCAGAAAAAAGAGGCATTGGGATGGTTTTTCAGGATTATGCTTTATTTCCACATCTAAATGTTTACAAGAATATTGGATTTGGATATAAAGGTTCAGATAAAGATCAACGTATTAAAAAAATCATAGATCTTGTTAATCTTGAAGGATTTGAGAATAGATACCCTAGCGAACTTTCTGGGGGACAACAACAAAGAGTAGCTTTAGGTAGAGCTTTGACTAACAGGCCTGTACTTGTTTTGTTAGACGAACCCTTTAGCAACTTAGATGCTGATCTAAGAGTTCATATGCGTATGGAAGTTCAGCAAATAATTAAAGAAGCAGGAGCTACAGCAATTTTTGTATCTCATGACCAAAAAGATGCTTTAGCTATCTCAGATAAAATAGTAGTTATAAATAATGGTAAAATTCAACAAGTAGGATCACCTAGAGTCATTTACCAGTTCCCAAGTAATGATTTTGTTGCTAGATTTGTTGGCCAGACTAACATAATACAAGGGGTTATTGGTGAAGATGAATATACCGCAGAAACACCGCTAGGAATGATTCCATGTTATCATAATCATGGCCACAAAACCGGCACACCAGTAACTATTTCTATAAGGCCTGATAGCTTTGAACTAGACCCTAATGGGAGCATTGAAGGAACAATTGTTAGTAGTATTTATACAGGTGAGTCAATTGATGCTAAGGTAAAGGTTGAAGCAGAAAATAAGCCTATCACTATCTTGACACATATTCATCCTGAAAAAGTTGTAACCAATGGTGATAAAGTCAATTTTAAAGTGTTGCCAAATTTTGTTGCAGTAATAAAGAGTGACTCTTAAATCAGGCTTTAGCTTGTTAATGTCATAAATAGTTGTGTGGTATAATATAAGTGAAGATATCTCTTTACATAATACCGCCTTTTTACCTTTAATTAAGACATTAGAAATGGAGGGTTTTCTATGAAAAGGCTGAGAACTTTTCTACTTGTATTAGTTATAGTTGCTATAAGCAACTCTTACTCAAGAAGTTTAATAGTTATGACTGCAAGTAATTATCTGCAACACAAAAATTCTTTTCTAATTAATTATGAAATATCTTATGAGATTCCAGAAGAGCCTTTTCTTGATTGGTATCCTCTTATGAACATTTTTACACCAATGAGCTTCTCAAACTATATCAAGAGAGATGTTGATTTAGTTATTTTCTACACCTTTGGAAACTACAGTGGAAGATATTCAAACATTTTTAGAAGAGACGCAAAAACCTATTCAAGCTTTTACGGGATGTATGCACTTAAAGTTAATGATGGTAAAGATTTTATCTTAGATAAATCAGGAAATATTATAGTAGAAGACCTTGTTTCAATTGTTGAATATGATTTCAAGTACTTAGTCCTCAATCCTTTAGGGTATCTAGGAGATGTTACTTTGTACTATGATGTCTTAAGCAGTAAGAGCATTAATAATTTGCAAGTCTTGAACACCTCTATAATTATGAATGGGTTAACACATAGTTACAGAGAGTTTAACCTCAATTATTTGCAATATGGAGCTCCTCCTAGAAGGGGCATTATTGACGAGTTTGAAATAATAGAAACTTATGGTAAATTTATCATTGAGAAAACCTCATTTGATAACATCTACTTAATATATTACATTATTAACTCCCAGAGTGAAGTTGTAGAAAACTGGGGAACTAATTTATTAAACTCTGCTAAGTAAGTAATATTATTATTTGTTCTATATTGTACTAACTATATAAAACAAACACCTTTCCCACTTCTAAACATTAAACTACTTGTATTTTATATCAGCTTTGGGTATTATATTTCATAGTGATATTTTAATTATCGAAACATTAGAATACTGTAATATATTGAGGATGATGAATTTGGCCACTAAAATAAAACATGACAACTATTACATGCAATTACTTATATTCTTTGCTCCTTTGGCACTAACATACATGCTAATGATGGGCTCTCACTCTATAATCAGCTCTTCTCTTGCTAGAACAGAAAATGCTGCAGTAGCTCTTGCTGCTTACTCGGTAGCTAATAGTATAATTTATATTTTTGAGTCGCCACTTTTTGGCATAAGAAGAATATATGTCGCTCTCTTAGATGACAAAAGTTCATTCAGAACGCTTTCAATAGTGACTATAATGGCTTTGTCATTTGTACTAGCAATAATCATGTTAGTAGGGTTCTCTCCAATTGGAGAGTTTATATTTATGAACATAGTTGGTGTAAGTGCAGATCTTTTCCCAGAGGTTATTAGGGCTTTTAGATGGTTTATGATCTTACCGATAGCTTCTGCACTTAGGTCAGTTTATCAAAGTTTACTAGTAGTTAATAAACAAACGACTGTTGTAACAATTAACATGATTATAAGACTAACTAGCATGCTTATAATTTCTTTTGTGTTAGTTAACTTTCAATTTATAACTGGCTCTGCAGTAGGCGTATTTGTCCTTGGTGGAGGTATGGCTACAGAAGCAATCATGTCATTTATTACAGCTAAACATTTACGCAAAAAGCTCCCCGATAAGCCAGAAAGAGATGAAGCTTTAA
>PWPR01000006.1 GCA_003557085.1 Clostridia bacterium
AAGGCACATATACATACGGTAAAAAATGCATCTCAATTTTATTAATACCATGACCCTTGCAAGCTTCACACCTGCCGCCTTTTAAGTTGAAGCTAAACCTTCCTTTTTGATACCCTCTCATTTTAGCAATTTGAGTTTCTGCAAAAAGATCTCTAATATAGTCAAAGGTTTTAGTATAAGTTGCTGGGTTGCTTCTTGGCGTTCTACCAATAGGGGATTGGTCTATTTCAATTACTTTATCTAGTTGTTCAACACCTTCAATGCCAACATGCTTACCTGGCCATTCTTGCCTACGATTTAGACTTCTTGCCAGTGATTTAAACAATATTTCATTTACTAAAGAAGATTTCCCAGACCCTGAAACACCTGTGACACATGTAAATGTGCCCAGTGGAAAAGAAACTTCTATTTCTTTTAAATTGTTTTCAGCAGCACCAATTACTGTTAACCATTTTCCATTAGGCTTTCTACGCAGTTTGGGAACATCTATTTTCTTTTTACCTGATAGATATTGACCTGTTATAGACTCTTTTGCTTTCTCTATATCTTTTGCACTGCCCTGCGCTACAACCATTCCACCATGAAGACCTGCTCCTGGGCCAATATCGATAATATAGTCAGCCTCTCTTATTGTATCCTCATCATGCTCAACAATTATTAGTGTATTACCAATATCCCTCAAATTCTTAAGTGCCTTAATCAGCATTTTATTATCTCTTTGGTGCAGCCCAATACTTGGTTCATCTAGAATATACAATACTCCAGTTAATCCAGATCCTATTTGAGTCGCTAATCTAATTCTCTGAGCTTCTCCGCCAGATAGTGAGCCCGCTGATCTACTCAAAGTCAGATAATCCAACCCCACTGTTATAAGAAAGTCTAGTCTTTCTCTAATTTCTTTCATAACCTGATGGCCAATAAATTCTTGAGTTTTATTTAACTCTACATTTTGAAAGTAATCCACTGCTTCTTTGATAGACATCTTAGTAATCTCTGAGATGTTTTTGCTTCCCACTAAAACTGCCAAACTTTCTGGCTTTAATCTATCACCATTACATGATTCACAGGGAGTAATAGACATGTATTGTTCTAGCTTATCTTTGGCATTATCACTTTCCAGATATCTTCTCTCAGTATGGTTTACTACTCCTTCGTAATATGTGTCATAATCACGAACACCACCTCTTCTGAAGCGATATTGCATATGAATTTTCTTTTTATCATTGCCATAGAGTATTAAGTTCTGATGTTCTTGAGGCAAGTCCCTCCATGCTGTATCTAAATTGACTCCAAACTCTTTAGCAACTCCCTTTAATAATTGTGGGTAATAATTACTATTATTTAGGTTCCAAGGTGCTATGGCACCTTCATTAATAGAAAGCTTGCTATCTAATATAAGTTTGTCTGGGTCTACTCTTCTCTTATATCCTATTCCCTCACATGTCTCGCAAGCACCAAAAGGACTGTTAAATGAAAACATCCTTGGTTCAAGCTCTGTAACATTAAAGCCACAGATTGTACAAGCATAGCGAGTACTATAAAGAGTATCATCTCCGTCTAAAGTGTCTATTACAACTACATCATTTCCCAGCTCAAGAGCAGTTTCAAGTGAATCTGTCAATCTCTCTATCATGTCTTCTTTGATTATCAATCTATCTACAATTACATCGATATCGTGTCTTTTATTTTTGTCTAAATTTATAGTTTCCTCTAGTAAATATTGATTACCATCAATCTTAACTCTTACAAAACCCTCTCTTCTCAGGTTTGCTAAAAGATTCTTATGTT
The DNA here is from genome assembly GCA_003557085.1 of Clostridia bacterium. Taxonomy (GTDB): domain Bacteria; phylum Bacillota; class UBA994; order PWPR01; family PWPR01; genus PWPR01. Next base: position 1,789 of record PWPR01000006.1, read on the forward strand.
CTCCTTTTTTCCCCCTAGCTACTGGGGCGATAATTTGGAACCTTTGCCCTTGCGGCAAAGTTAAAATTTGATCAACTATTGTTTGTACTGTTTGCTGATGAATAGGGCCATGTCCATTTGGACAGTGAGGTATTCCTACTCTAGCATATAGAAGTCTTAAATAATCATAGATTTCTGTTACAGTACCAACTGTTGATCTGGGATTTCTACTAGTAGTTTTTTGATCAATTGATATAGCAGGTGATAGTCCCTCGATATATTCTACATCTGGTTTTTGCATTTGTCCTAAAAATTGCCTTGCATAAGCTGATAGAGACTCAACATATCTTCTCTGTCCTTCTGCAAAAATCGTATCAAACGCTAAGGAGCTTTTTCCAGACCCACTTAGTCCAGTGATAACTATCATCTCATCCCTAGGCATCTCTACAGTTATATTCTTCAAGTTGTGCTCTTTGGCACCTTTTACTACAATCTTTTTTAAAGCCACTTTATTGCCTCCTGATACTTTAATACTAGTAAGTACATATGTTCGTATTTAGTAGTATTAATATTATAAATCAGATGACTTCTCAAGTAAATAAAATAAGAAACAAACATTCGCTTGTTATTTAATTTTCTTCCTTTTTTTAATGTCAGCTATTAAATCTCTTAACTCTGCAGCTTTTTCGTATTCAAGTTTTCTTGCTGCTTCTTGCATCTCTTCTTCTAGATGCATAATCAACTCTTTAGCTTTAATTTTTGTCATATTGTTAATTGATCTTGTTGTTAAGTATTGTCCTTCTTCATCTGAAACTTGTGTTATTTTGAGAACATCTCTAACTTCTTTCTTTATTGACTGTGGTGTAATATTATTTGCCTTATTAAACTCTAGCTGTATGTCTCTTCTTCTTTCTGTTTCATCTATCGCTCGTTGCATAGAGCCAGTGATTCTATCTGCATACATTATTACTCTGCCTTCTACATTCCTAGCAGCTCTACCTACGGTCTGAATTAATGAAGTCTCAGATCTTAGAAAACCCTCTTTGTCAGCATCCAAAATAGCTACTAAAGCTACCTCTGGAAGGTCTAAACCTTCTCTTAACAAGTTAATTCCTACTAAAACATCAAATGCACCTGTTCTCAAATCTCTAATAAGCTCCATTCTTTCAATAGTGTCAATATCATGATGTAAGTATTTTGCTTTAACCCTATGCTCTTTTAGAAAATCAGACAAATCTTCTGCCATCTTTTTTGTCAATGTAGTCACTAAAACTCTTTCTTTTAACTCAACACACTTATTTATCTCTGAATAGAGATCATCAATTTGTCCATCAATTGGTCTTATCTCTATCTTTGGATCAATCAAACCAGTCGGCCTGATAATCTGCTCAACCAATTGCTCAGAAATCCCCAGTTCATAATCTTGTGGAGTTGCAGATACATATACAGCTTGATTTATTCTTTTCATGAATTCTTCAAACTTAAGAGGTCTATTATCTAAAGCACTTGGCAGCCTAAAGCCATGTTCTACAAGCGTTGTCTTTCTTGACCTATCTCCAAAATACATTCCTCTAACCTGGGGCAAAGACACATGTGACTCATCTACCATCAATAAGAAATCATCCGGGAAATAGTCCATTAGCGTCCATGGTGGTTCATCTTGTGTTCTACCATCTAAATGTCTAGAATAATTCTCTATGCCCTTGCAAAATCCAATCTCGCTAATCATTTCTATATCGTATTGAGCTCTTTGTTCAAGCCTTTGAGCCTCGAGTAGCTTATTTTCTTTTCTTAAAATTTTAAGTCTTTCTTCAAGTTCTACTTTAATATCTTCAACAGCTCTCGCTATGTTCTCTTCAGATGTTACAAAGTGAGAAGCTGGATAAATTGCTACGTGCGCTCTATCTGCCATAACTTCTCCAGTTAAACTATTAATCTCTGTAATTCTTTCAATTTCATCTCCCCAAAACTCAACCCTAATTGCTAGTTCATTTTGCGAAGCTGGAAAAATTTCTAGTATGTCTCCTCTTACTCTGAATGAACCTCTATCAAAATTAACATCATTTCTCTTATATTGTATATCCACGAGATGACGAAGTATTTCACTTCTTTGCTTTGTCATTCCTGGCCTAAGCGATAAACCCAACTTATAGTAATATTCAGGTGAACCTAAACCATAAATACAGGAAACACTAGCCACTATTATTACATCCCTACGTTCTGATAATGCACTAGTAGCTGAGTGACGCAATTTATCAATCTCATCATTTATTGAGGCATCTTTTTCAATAAATGTATCAGTACTTGGCACATATGCTTCTGGTTGGTAATGGTCATAATAACTTACAAAATACTCTACTGCATTTTCTGGAAAGAACTCTCTAAACTCACTACAAAGCTGGGCTGCTAAAGTTTTATTATGAGCAAGCACCAAAGTTGGTTTTTGAGTATTTTGAATAACATTGGCCATTGTATAGGTTTTTCCAGAGCCTGTTACTCCTAAAAGCACTTGATGCTTTAGTTTATTATTAATTCCTTCAGTTAGTTTACTAATTGCCAAAGGCTGGTCGCCTTTGGGTTCAAAGTTTGATTTTAAATTAAATTTCTCAGACATCAATCAGCCCTCCAGTCAGAAAAAGTGCTCCAACTGAGCACTTTTAAATTACTGCTATTATATTAAACCATAAAGAGTAAAATAAATCTATTGTTAACTAACATAATCTGCTGGATCTACTGGCTCACCATTAATCCGCACTTCAAAGTGCAAGTGAGGACCTGTACTTAAGCCCGTAGAGCCACATTTGGCTATCTCCTGTCCTTTGGCAACTGCCTCTCCTTGCTTAACCATCAATCTACTGGCATGAGCATATAGAGTAGAGACTGCATTTCCATGGTCAATAATAACAACTAGTCCATAAGAACCATAGTTTCCAGAGTAAACTACTGTGCCACTGTCAGCTGCTACAATAGACTGACCATGAGGTATTGCAATATCAATTCCTGTGTGAAGAGTGTTTCTCCTAGTAATTGGATGGATTCTGTATCCAAATGGAGATGTAACCCTCATATAACCTGGTGCAGGCCAAATCATTACTCCAGTACCTTTAACCTCTGACTCAGCTAGCTTCTTTAAAATCTCTGCTAACTCCTGAGATTCTTGCTCTAATCTATCAAGAGCTTTTTGATATTCTTCAGCGTCTTTCTCAAGTTCGCTCATTAAAGCCGCTCTCTGAGCTGACCTTGCTTGATATTCACTCTTTCTAAATTCTACAGTTTGCATTTGGATTTGCAGTATTTGTCTATCTTCTTGCAGTCTTGCCGTTTCATCTTCCAAAAACTCTTTCTGCTCTTTTATATCATCAACTAAATTTTTGTCAACTGAAATCAGCCTTCTAAATATTGTAAATCTACTTAAAAAATCTGCTAAAGAACTTGCATTAAACAAAATAGAAATATAATTAAAAGAGCTATATTTATATGCTGTTCTGACTCTCATTCCTAGCATCTCTTCTCTTTCTGCTAGAGATATAGTCACTTCTTCAAGTTGCGCTGACCTTTGTGCAATAGATTCATTGATATTTATAACTTCTTTTTCTAAATCATTTATTTGCCTCTCAGTATTTACCAATTGGGAGTTTAACTCATTTAGCTGGCTAGCTGTAGCTCTTTGTTGTCTAGTATTATCATCAAGGAGATTCTTCATAGCTTCAAGATCTGCCTCAGCTTGTTTTAGCTCTTGCATTACTTGATTAATGTCTTTAGCAGATACTAAAAAAGATGAGAAAACTACAGTTATTAGTAAAATAACTAAAAGTGCCTTCTTCGTAAACCTCATA
>PWPR01000195.1 GCA_003557085.1 Clostridia bacterium
ACCTTCTCACACACAAGCAACGTTCAATATAGCATAGGGATCAAGCGATGTCAAACAGATTCGAAACTGGTTTGAGCACCAACCTGCACCATCATAAAGCCGAGGATGTGGCGGAGAGGGTGGGATTCGAACCCACGGCCCCTTGCGGAGTCACCAATTTTCAAGACTGGCTCCTTAAACCTCTCGGACACCTCTCCAATTTGACAAAGTATAATATAGCATGAATAATCTTATCTGTCAACCCACATCATTCTAGAAAACAGACATATCTTCCAAATACTATCTGTGTGCCCAGATATTTGCTTTAACTTTATATTTGCTTTTTTTAAGCAGTTTAGTATTGCCATTTTATTCCTAAAAATTACCGAATAGCTTTCTATATATACCTAACCATAATTATTTGACTTGTTAATAAATTCATCCTTTATAATAAAAGTAAGAGTAGCTCTGACAAAAAGTTCTCTCTTTGAGTCTGTCAAACCTTTTTTGTCAGAGCGATTTTTTTATATTTACGCTATTATAAAAGCTCCATAAAAAATTGCACCCGTAATCACAAAAGCTGGGTGTATTTTCATTTTTTCTACAAAAACAAAGCTAGCTAACATTAGTAAGAGTGTATGGAAAAGACCTGCTTGTCCGTATGAGTTTGTAACAAATCTAATTGTTAATGAACCTAATAATACAGCAATAGTAGGCCTAATCAGACATGTTAAAAACTTAACCTTTGGCGAGTCTTTGAACTTGTACAATATACCGGTTAAAGCTAACATCAATACTGTAGCGGGAACCATAGTTGCAAGCAAGGCGACTACACTACCTGCAACACCGCCTTGTTGAAAGCCTATATAACCAGCCATCTTGGTTGCTATAGGACTTGGTAAAGCATTTCCAAGTGCTAGTACTTCTGCAAACTCTGATACAGTCATCCAACCATATCGGGTTACTACTTCATACTCAATTAACGGAATTGTAGAAGGTCCTCCACCATATCCTAAAATATTGGACACAAAAAAAGCTAAAAATATCTCTAAGTATTTCATTATTCTTTGCCTCTTTTCTGTGGCTTTAATAACGCAAAGGCAATTAATGAAGCAATAAGTATAGCTGGATGAATTCCAACAATCTCAAGCATCACTGCAGAAAAAACTATTAAGCCTATAGTTAAAGGCCAGCCCAAAGCTGCCTCTGCTTTAGAAGTAAACTGCCATGTCAAAGAACCCAACATTACAGCAACGACTGGTACTACTGCGTAAGTAATTCCCTGAACCCATGGCTGGTCTCGAACGGTTGCTAATGAAGTTAAGACTATAATCATAATTGTTGCTACAGGTATTACTTCTGCCCCAATAGCAACTATTGCCCCAATAAGACCTGCTTTCTTATAGCCTATGTAACCTCCAACTTTAACACCTATTGGACCAGGCAAAGTGTTCCCTATAGCTAAAACATCTCCAAACTCTTCAGCTGTAGTCCATTTATATTTATCTACAGCTTCCTTATACATTAGTGGAATTGATGATGGGCCACCACCAAATCCAAAAAATCCTACTCGTAAAAAGCCAAAAAAGAGATCTATCAGAGTTTTACCTTTAGTCTTAGCTAAGTCTGGACTTTCATTCATAATCCTTCCTCCTAGTCAATTGTCGACTGATTGATTGCACCATAAATATTGTATACTATATACAAGAAAATTTCACTATCTAAATAATCTTTTTGCAGATATTAAAGCAAACTTATTGATTTTGAACTTTGCTAATTGTTATATTTTGGATAAATGAAGCTTCATCAATAAAAGTATTCCATTCAATACCTTCATACTTCTCAAAAATTAGACCAACATTACTAAGTCCCAAACCTTTGCCGTCTAGCTTAGTTGTATATCCTTTTTCATCTACTTTCGAAACATTCACTGCTGAATCATAACTATTTATTATTGTCACATCAAATATTGTTTTTGTATTGATGATTATAAAATAAACTTCTTGACCTTCTGAGTTTTTTGCTGCTTCAATTGCATTATCTAAAAGTATCCCTATCACTCTTAAAATGTCAATTCTATTAATTGGAATGTCAGTGACTTTATATGGTATTTCTATATTGAAATGAATACCTGCCTTACTTGCTTGATACATTTTTTCAGCTACTAACTGAATTAAGGCTCTATCGTTTATGTTAATCAAAGATTCTGTACTTATGGTTTGCTCAAGAACCCTTGAATCAAAAATTTCTAAAACACTCTCTTTTAACCTATCTAATTGGTTTGATTTAGCCAATCCATACAATCCGATGTAAACATTGTTGATATCATGTTTAAATTCCGTTATTTCTTCTGACATTAGTTTTAAATTGTTTATATAGTACATCATCTGCTTATTCTGCTGATTTTGTGAACCCATAAGTAATTGGGTATATATAAAAAATATAATAAAACTTATAATTGTAACAGGCACTACTAATAAAAATCTGTCTGCTACATATCTTCCACCAATATAGTAATACATAACAATATGCACATTAATCAAGAGTGCTAAAAACCCAATAAAAATATACTTGCTCCAACTGTAAATAGGTCTATCATAAGAAAAATATCTCTTTTGATAGAAATATTTTAAGATACTTATAAATAGTATCATTATTATAATAATATTTCCGTTGTAAATTATTAGAAACTGCAAAGTTCCTCTTATTCTTTCAATGGGAATCTCGACAAGCTGGGAAAGTCCTAGCAAAATAAAACTAGATACAAAGGCACTAAAAGCGTACATGGTAGCTATTTGAAAAATCTTTTTATAACTACTTCTACCATAAAAAGCTCTACTTGCACATAAAAGCATAAAATATGTTATGAGGATTCTTAACTCTTGAAAATCTAAAAAGCTTTGCCTTAATGCAAAGTTAATAGACCCAAATAAAACAATAAAACTTAATCTCTTTTTATAAGATATCAATGATCCTTCTGCTACATCTATTGCTTCTGTAAAAAGATATGCACCAAACCAACATAGTATTAGATCTGCTATTTTGTATACCATTCTTCTAATACCTCTTTGTATTTTCTCCTAGATATTTCAAATTCTATATCATTTGTGGTAATAAATTTTTTGTTACTTTTATCGATAGCTGTTATATGTCTTTTATTTACAATGACAGACTGATGTGGTCTAAGTAAAGCCTCATTCTCACCAACAGAATCTAAAATGTTTTGTAAAGTACTATAGTATCTATAAACACCTTTTGTAGTATATGCTTTATATGTCTCTCCAACTTTTTTTATCCCAATAAAATCTTTAACTGGAATTGCCCTAACAACATTGTCTTCATCAAACTTAAGCGTAATTTTGTTTCCATTTCCAAAGGATTCACTATAATCATCTATTAACCTTCTGACAACAACTTCAACTTCTTGATTAAGTGTATCTTGATAAGTTTTTGCTATGAAATCAAATGCTTTATAAGCAAATGCATTTCTAATATGTTTATGCAAATATGAAACAAATATAATATAAGCGTTAGGGTCTCTCTTCCTAATATAATGAGCTAAATCTAATCCTGTGAGATCTTGTTTTAAATCTATGTCTAAGAAGTATGCAGTAATAACTTCTCCTACACTTTTTATAGATGAACTGTCTACATATTTTTTAAGCTGCACTGTTTCAGAAGTAGCTAAATCAACCTTGGCATTAATGTCACATTGTAGTAATATATCTTCTATTATATCTTTCAAGGTTTCCCTTTGTACCAAATCATCTTCACAGATTACAATATTGAGCAATTTAATCCCCCTAAGGCTAAATCATCCTATTCTTTTTTAATCTAATTTCATACAGTAATACCGTAGTAGCTATACTAACATTTAGCGAATCACAATCTCCAAACATAGGAATAGATACACCTATATAATCGCTATCATACCACGATTTACTTATGCCAAATCTCTCACTACCCATAACAAGCGCTGTAGGACCTTCATAAGTATGGCAGAAGAATGGACTATCAGCGTGCGGATCAGCTAAAACTATCTGATAATCATTCTTCTCTAAATAGCTTTTTACTATCTCATTTCCATCTTCAATTATAGGAATTTTAAAACAAGCCCCACGACTGCTCCTTATCATCAAAGGATGATATAGATGTGCTTGCTTATTAGTAACTATAACCGCTTTAGCATCAACTGCATCTGCTGACCTGATGATACTACCAATATTACCTGGAGTTTCCAACCCATCTAAAACTACCACTAAATCTTTATTTCCCAACGCTGATACCTTATTTTTCTTAACCTCTCCGATAGCTAAAAGGCCATTAGAATTGCCTTTTTGAGTAATTAAGTCAAATACTTTTGGTGAAACATCTAAAGCTGTATGAGCTGATTTTAGCAGTCTGGGGAGCATAGCTAGTATTTCATTAGAGTAGATATCTTCTGGGCAAATAAACAGGTATTTTATCTTGACATTGTACTTATAAGCCATTTCAATAATTGGAAAACCTTCAATTATAACATCTAACCTATCCTCACTAGACTTATTACTATTCTTAATTAAATCTCTTGCAAGCTTTACTGCTGGATGGCCTTTTCCTGCTGGGTAACTTAGGCTTGAAAAGTTTTCAACAAACTTATTACGCCTTTCTTGTGGTGTCAAATCCCTCCAATTATGGTTCATCTCGGACACCTCCTTAAATTTTATTATATATTAACTCTTTTAAGTAAACAAAAAATTAACAATTTATCATACTAACAACTTGGTTCAAATAATGATACTACCTTTAAAAATAATAAACTGCATAAAAAAATGCCATGCAATTGCATGGCATTAATTCTTGGCGGAGCCGACGGGAATCGAACCCGCGACCTCCGGCGTGACAGGCCGGCATCCTAGACCAGACTAGACCACGGCTCCATGTATTGGTGGGCGAAACAGGACTTGAACCTGTGACCCCCTGCTTGTAAGGCAGGTGCTCTCCCAGCTGAGCTATTCGCCCTAGTGTGGTGACCCCAGGGGGATTCGAACCCCCGTCTTCAGCGTGAAAGGCTGATGTGTTAACCACTTCACTATGGGGCCAAAAACAATGGTGGTGGGTCATGTTGGATTCGAACCAACGACCCCCCGCTTAAAAGGCGGATGCTCTACCGACTGAGCTAATGACCCACGCGTAAACATATGTTACAGTAATTCCTCTAAGATGTCAATAACTAATTTTAAAAGATTTTGCTTTTTTAAAAAGCATTCCTATAACACAGCTTCTGTATAATAGCATAAAGCTACACTAATATGCAATTAATTTTTTTATTTTTTTCTAACCTAGAGAATTTAATACTGATCTGGCTGCTACAACCCCTGCAACTGAAGCTTGAGCCAATCCTCTAGTTACACCGGCTCCATCTCCAACAGCCCACATACCCTTAATATTTGTTCTTAACTCATTGTCTAGTTGCACTCTATTTGAATAAAACTTAACTTCTACTCCATAAAGCAAAGTATGTCTTGAGTTTACTCCAGGAGCAACTTTATCTAATGCTTCAAGCATTTCTAACAAACTGACTACATATCTATGAGGCAAAACTAATG
>PWPR01000225.1 GCA_003557085.1 Clostridia bacterium
GATGAGAGGAATATTGGTGTTATTAGAGATGCTTTTAATCGCATATATAATGAAAATTACATTAGAAGCAAACTGCCTTATGACATAGCTTTAGCTCAAAAAGAATCTAGAAGCTTAGCAATCTTTGTCATAAGTATTAAAAACATGAAAGAAATTAATGACTTGTTTGGTGTGAAAGTTGGAGACAAGCTAATATATGAACTTTCTCAATTATTGAAAAACTATAGAACTACCGAAAATGATTGGGTTGCAAGATTGAGTGGAACAGACTTTTTAATAACAGTTTATGATTGTAGCTATAATAAAATGTACAGAATAGGAAAAAGAATACATGACAAGTTAGAAAAGCAAGATATTGAGGGTTTGCCACGTAGTATAGTTATAGAAAGCTCAGTTGGATTTCACATGTTAGAAAAAGACGCATCCATTGAAAAGCTCATACTAGCAGCAAGTAAAAGTCAATATGTTAGCAATATCAGAATGCCTGATTCGCCAAGAAATCTGTTCAAAATTCAGTCTGATAAGTTCTTACTTACTTTGAGAGAAGAAGAAGTGGCTGAACTACTGTTACAAGGAAAATCGAATAATGAAATTTCAGATGAGTTATATATTTCTCTCCCTACTGTTAAAAAACATGTTAGTAGTGTTTATAAGAAAACTAACTCATCGTCTCGCTCTGAGTTTATTAGCAAAATAAGAAAAGAGCAGTAAGAGATTATAATATTTAATAATAGGTCTAAATTTATCACTTACAAGAAATAAGAATGTAGCTGAACAAAGCAAATAAAATAGGAACCTTGACTTAAAGGTTCCTATTAGTAAAGATGCCTGTTTACAGTCATATAGTTAAAGACATCCACTCTATAAAGAGAACTGATATCTTGTTCTTTACATAAATAGTGCTTTACTCTACTTGTATCTCTTTATAGGTTTAATTTTCCCTTATAAGAATGCTCTGTAATTACGATTATCATACTCTTGCTATAATTTGGTTAATTCATCTGAGGACTTCTATTTATATGCTTCAATATAAATAATGCCTTTATCAGACATAATTTTCGCCACATCAAATCCACTCTTCATTAAAACCTCTTCATAATAATCTAATGATCTATCTTCTTCTTTTAAACTCACACCATAGCCTGTAGCAATTTCAACATCTTCACTTATTATCTCTAACTGAACAATGAAAACCTCTTCCGCAACATCATTGACTGAAGGCATTTCAGCATCCCATATTTCTAAAATTCCATTGGGTTTTAGAACCCTATGAATCTCTAGTAATGCTTCTCTTGTTTGATCATCTGACATATACATTAATGAGAAAAATGCAGTTGCCCTATCAAATTGATTATCAATAAATGATAATTCTGTAGCATCCATTACCATTTTAAGTGATGCTGTTTCACTAACTTCAAGCAACTCATCTAACCTGTTATCAATAGCAATCACTTTATCTTTATATATTTTTGAAATAATACCTTCTCCTCCGCCACCAATATCTAACACTTTTTCACTACCACCTAGTTTTCGAGGTATAATTGTTATAGTATTTCTTTTAGTTTCAATAATTTTGAGCTTATTATTATCCATCTTATCCTCCATTATTCACCCTTGTTTTAACATTCATTTTTGCAATAAAATCTAATATTGTTAATGATATTAGAAGAATCTTTTATCTAATTTTTATTAAACTGACACATTATTTAAAAGCAGCCTATATCTTATAAAACAGAAAGTTCTTCTGCTTATTTTCTTACAGCTTCTTACTCATAGGAATAAGAAAATCAGACTTCTCATAGCCTAAACGTTGATAGAATCTTTGATGATTTTTCTTATGAGTAGTTGATAAGCAAATTTTAGCTGCATTTTCCTTTCTTACATGCTCTTCTAGAACTTCTAGCAGTTTTGAGCCTAAGCCTTTATTCTGATAATCTTTAAAAACAAGAACTTCTTCTAAATAATATAGTTTAATATCATCAAACTGCTTATACCAGCCAATTGCAAATCCAACTAACTCTAAATCATTAAACAATCCTACTCCAAAAAACCCTGGTGTTAATAAAATTTGCTCAAGTCTAGTCCTAGCTAACTTCGCTGTCCATTTGCCATTATCACTATTGTAATAATCTACATATTTTATGATCATTTCTTCCAAGTTTTCTATTGTAATCTCTTTTTGTGTGTAATCCATATAATTTTGTTCCTTTCGTCATTTCCTAGTAAATAAGAATCTGGTTCACGTTTAACTTATAGCTATATTAAGCTTTCCTTAAGAAACTGCTACTATTTTTTCTTTACAAATAACCTTATACTGACCACTTAGTGACTGCAACATAATGTGCATTTTATAAAACTGAGTGTAATCATTTGATGAAAAAGCCAGTCTAGCTAGTGCAGCCAAAATCGACCTAATTGCAAAATATACAGGTTTCTGCTCTAAAACTAATTCTTTATCATTAGGCAAGGATCACCTATTAATCTGATTTAAAATTAATACTTCAAGAAAGCGATTTATTTCAGTTTGCTGATTAAGGTAATAAAAGTAGTGTTCTAGATTGAAAACATGACAACTCACTATCCCACAAAGTTACTAATGTTAGACATTGCTATGTATGCAAATAATCAATTCACACAGTGATTTCTAAAACCTATACTGTATAACGTTCATTCCAGCTTTTTGGAAACTTTAGTTTATTTCCATAAATATATCGAATTAGTTGACCATGATGCTGGATTTCGTGTTCGTAAAGTGTCAAAAGAAAATCCATCTGCTTCTCATTTAATCTTTTTTTATCTAAGTATTCTAAACAGCTATCAGCACCTTCACTTAAGCACTGCAACACTTCAGACTTTGATTCTGTATTTCTTAAGGAGCAAGAAAAGCCCATCCATTCTTCGTTTAAAATTGCATTCAAGTAGCTCTCCCTTGCTCCGATTATACACCAAAACTGCTCCCCAATAGTGTTTGAGGGAAGGTCTCCTAGTCGCTTCTTTAAATCTTTCTCTTCCAGCTTGCTGGCTAAATCCAGTGTTAAAGAAAATGCAGACTGTAATCTTTTATATATCATCTCCATAGATTATCACTCTTTCTGTAATTGCTTTTTCAAACATTAAACTGCACAATATCTCTCTCAACTATTTGCTTTTATTTCAGAATCTCTTAATTCAAGCTTCAACAAATCATTTTTAGTATCCTATTTTTACTCCACTTAAACAGTACTACTCTTGTATGAGGAAGATCTTTGATAAACGTTTTGCATCTCAGATAGATCAGTAGATTTCTGCAATAATTCATCATTCATTACTAAAGACAGTATATTCTATACACTCTACCAGCTGTCTGTCTGCATATCTTTCTTTTCATTGCTTGCATGCACTTGGATTTTTCAAAGGTTTTGATGGTTTAAATCTCTGATTATCACTTGAATTATTTGCCACTAAATGTAAAATATACTTAGGTCCTGCTAGAAATTTTAGTAAGTCTTATTCTCTGTAGACATTATACCTTTAAATACTTATATAGTGGTTTATTTTACTAGTTTTAGTTTTCACTAGTGAGTCATCAAAGCTTATGTCAAATATGCAGAATTCAAAATAGGTTAACAGATATTATCTTATCAAAGGAGAAAGTCATGAATAAAAAATTAAAAACATTTATGATATTTCTGGGAGTACTCCTAGTAGTTTTTGTTGGAGCTCTAACATACATTGTAATAACTGAACGTGGAATTGCTTTTCAAGGAGTTTATTATAATCATATAAAAGAGCACCCTAGTGAAATGACCCAAGCTGAAAGATTTGAAAGTGATTTTGAGTTCTTATTTGAAGAAATTAGAGACAATTATGTGAACTTGAGATATAAAGAAGAGTTATTGCAAATAAACTGGGATGAGCTATATATTGAGTATAAGCAAATGATCAATAGTATTAATACTGAAAAAGAATTTTATTTATTATGTAACAGATTTATAAATGAGTTGAAAGATGGACATACGAATTTTACAGTTTTAGATGATAATGTAGAATGGTTTAATGATAGTGTTAAGAATCTAATGAGAGTTCGTATAATTGAAGATAAAGGAATTATTGTTGCTGCTAAACCAACTCTTGATATCTTAGGTGGAGAAATAGTATCAATAAACGATATGGAATTTTTAGATATTGTTGATAAAGTAGCAAAATACTTTTCTCCTTCAAACCATAAAACAGTTGCCAGAAATAATGTGATCATGAGAAATCAATTTTGGGATTATTTTCACTTTTTCTATGACACATATCCTGAGAAGTTGATGTTAAAGATAGAGATGCCAAATGAAGAAAACTTAACCCTTACAATAGACACTCAAGAGGATTATAAGGCGACATCAATGAGCTCAATTCAAAATATTAATTTTGGATTTAGAGAGAGTCATTTGCCTACCTATAGGGTGTTACCTAATAATATAGGCTACATAAATATACCTACATTCGTTGGCAGCAGAAGAGAAATTGGTAATGAGTTTGATAGTATAGTTAAAAGATTTAAAGATAAGGATGTCCAAGTGTAGTCATTGATATAAGATACAATACTGGTGGCAATCAAAGTTATAGAGATATACTTAGTTATTTAACAGATAAAGAGACTGAAATTGCTAATTACAGATTGAAAGAAAGTGAAAGGACTAAAGATATATACTTTCTAAGACATATATATGAAAACTTAAGAAGTAATTCGACGAAAGAAAACCTTGAAGATGGATATACTAAGTGGTGGACTTGGACTATAAGTCCCATTAGAGAACAGTTCTTACAGTTTGTACCTACAGTAGTTTTAGCTAATGACCAAATTTTTAGTTCAGCAGATAGCTTTGCAAAGGTGGTCTTAGACCATAGCTTAGCTACTCTTGTGAGCAACATAGTCCCTTTATCAGGACATGGATTGCCTACTGCTATATCGTTGCCAAGTAAGAGGTATGCAGTGACATATGGATTTATGGAGATTCGCGGAACAGATTTCTCTATAAGAGAAAACGTCGTTGAAAAACCTCATGTGTTTTCTTATCAAACCTTAGGTGATTTATATAATAATATTGATACAATGTTACACAAATCTATTGCTCATATATTAAATCAACTAACTGATTAAACAATCCTAGGGAGACATAGGAAATAGTTAAATGATTATTTATACCTTGCATATACACGAATTAAAGCTAATTTAACAAAGAAGATTATTGCATCTTCTTTGTTAAACTTCAATTATAATTTTTGATAGTTACTCAAAGATTTTTAGTTATCCAAGTCCATATCTGTGTATAAGCTTCCTACTTACTCATATTTGTGTATTGACATAGCAAATAAATTTTTCAAAATCTCCTAAATTATTGTCTATAAATTTTTGTAATATCTCTAAATTGAGTTTTTGATAATTATGAACTGATATATTTCTAAATCCAATCATGTTCTTTAACTTAAACAATATATCTTCATTTATAATTTCATTATTATAGATAGTCTCAAATGCATCCCAGGTGTTTTGAGGTATGCCTAGTTTTTTAACAGA
>PWPR01000110.1 GCA_003557085.1 Clostridia bacterium
GCAAGCTTTCTTTCATCTAACTCTTTTAATTCATTTAATCTAGATAATGTATATGGAGTTTCTGGGCCATCTGTTTCTTCAAGCACCTTCTTTTTAATGTCTTTTACATACTTTTGTTGCTTCTCCATTATCATTTGCTGTACTCTTTTATCTATATCTTCTTCAACTTTTCTAAAAGCAACTAACTCAACGACCTCTTCTTCAATTCTATCAAGAGCTTCCATGTATTGACTTTCTTCATATTTGGTATGAATATCACTTCTATTAAACACAGCTCTTTCTAATGCTAATATTCTATCAGCAGTATTTCTTGAATTGATTAGCTCAACTGCTTTATTTTTTTTGAGCAAAGCTACCATATACTCAGAACCATATAAATTTTTCATTATCTCATATATGGCACTAATCTTTCTATCTATCGGAGAGCCACTTCTTTTAGGCTTTTTTTCTCCATTTGTGAATTTTTTTAGTCGTTCACGCCAGTATTGCATAACTCCTCCCCCAAACTATCTAACTATTCGCTAACTACCTCTACAGTTAAGTATGCAGTAGTTTCTCTAAATACTTTTACTGGAATATTGTATTCTCCAACTTCTCTAATTGGGTCTCCCAAGTCAATCTTTCTGCGATCAATATTTATACCTTGTGCAGATAACTCACTATTAATATCTTTACTAGTTACTGAACCAAAAAGTCTTCCAGCTTCTCCAGCTTTAACTGTGATTACAACCTTAGCATCTTCAATTTTAGCCTTCAACTCATTTGCTTCCTCTTGTAACTTTTGCTCTTTCTCTGCTTCTTTTGCCTTTCTTCTCTCAAGCATTTCCATGCTTGTTTTTGTGGCCTCTACAGCTAACTCTCTAGGAATAAGATAGTTTCTACCATATCCATCTGCTACATTAACAACATCACCTTCTGTGCCTAAATTCTTAACATCTTTCAATAAAATAACTTTCATTCTAGTTACCCCTTTCTTTTAACCATCCTCGGTAATCAAAAAATATATCAAACAAACCCAAAATAGTGATAATTTGTGTCAAAAATGGATTTGTAAGAATTACAAAAAACAACAACATATAAAAAATTATTGATTTAATATATTGTCTCATAAAAACAAATGCTAAAGCTAGCCCTTGGAATATAATAGGATAAGTAAATAATAAGCTAATATTCATCCCAATATAATAAGGAACTGTTTCACTAGTTGAAAATATCATCAAGGCTGTTCCAACTAAGAAGACAGCGCCAAACCATTTAGGCAAACTTATATCATAAATTAGTGGAGTTTTCGGAACCTTAAGCCCAATTCTCCTACCTACCAGACCAAAAAACATAAAATTGACATATGATGTCATAAAACCAAAAAGAATTATCATCGCAGGCATTAAATATCCTGTTAACAAGCTAATTTGATTTATGAGTGCTTCAGTATCTAAATTTACTAAATTACTTGCTTCATTTACTGCTAAAATTGCTTCTTGGTAAACTTTAATCATATCCCCAAACATATCAATGCCTGTTATCTGCATAACTACAATTAAAAGCACACTAAAACTTACTGCACCAACTAGTGTACCTACCAATAGCACCTTTCCCGGCGTCATTCTTTTTGCACTATAGCCAATTGCTGTTCCTACCATAGCAAATAGCGTTATCAATATAAATGCAGTAATAATATCTAAAAATAATGCTAATATCATTCCTGAAACCACAACAGCCATTAGGCCTGCTTTCAAGCCTTGTCTCCATGTTAGCACAGCATGTGGAGTAGCCAAAACTAATATCATTATTATAGCCATTGCTGGTATATAAAAGGCAATTAGTGCCAATATGACAAATATAGTTACAGATAGAGATGCCTCTGTAAGTTTTTTTGTTTGCATTAAATAACACATCCCTTATATATGTTTAGCATTCTTATTATACATTAAAGACAATCATTTTACACTATTTACTAATAAAGCCCTAGGTTCACACCTAGGGCTTTCTAAAATTTAGTCTATTGTATAAGGCAATAAAGCCACCATTCTAGAACGCTTTATCGCCTGTGTCATCATTCTTTGATGATGAGCACAGTTTCCTGTTACTCTTCTAGGCAAAATTTTACCTCTTTCTGAGAGATAGCGACGCAACTTATCTATATCTTTGTAATCTATGTTTGAAGCTCCATCAGCACAGAAACTGCAAATTCTGCGACGAGGACGCCTACCTCTACCACCACGACGAGCCATATTATTTCACTCCTTCTTTAGAAAGGCAAATCATCATCTTCGTCATTAAAGTCAAGTTCTTTATAATAATCTTGTGATGAATTCTTTTGATTACTTACTTGACCTTGAGATGAATTGCCTTGGTTATTATCTTGTCTATCTAAAAATTTGACAGTCTGAGCAACAACTTCAATAGCTGTTCTCTTTTGTCCGTTATACTCATAATTTCTGCTTTGCAATCTTCCTTGCACTGCTACTAATCTTCCTTTGGTCATATACTGAGCAACAATCTCAGCTAGCTTATTCCAACATGTTACATTGAAAAAGTCTGCTGATTGTTGGTTCTCATCATCACTACCAAAACCTCTATCAACAGCAATACCAAAATTGGTCACCGCTGTTCCTTGAGATGTATATCTTAACTCAGGGTCTCTAGTCAATCTACCTATTAATACTACGTTATTTAACAAAATAATTCACCCCTATTATTCTTGACGGACAATAATGTGACGTATTACAGTATCAACAATACGGAAGTTTCTTTCCAACTCAAGATTAAAGTCGCCTTCAGCTGTATATGTAATCAAAACATAAAAACCTTCTTTATAGTTATCGATCTCATATGCCAAGCGACGCTTTCCCCACGGCTCAATAGCTGTAACCTCACCATTGTTATCCGTGATAATATTAACGAATCTCTCAACAACTGATTTAATTTGCTCTTCCTCTAAATCAGGCTTCAAGACCATCATAATTTCATACTCGCGCATAATTTTTCCTCCTCCCTGTGGACTATTGGCTCTGATATATCAGAGCAGGGTTAACGAAATGTAATTGTAGCATAAGTTTAACTCAATATCAAGCTTACTTCATTTCATAAGCCAAATCAATTATATCCTAAAAATAAGATTGTTTAAATGATATAATATATATTGGCAAAAAAGAAAAAGGAGATAATTAATGAATATTTGTACATTTAATAATATTATACCTAATATTGATAAAGACACATTTTTGGCGCCAGGAAGTCAGATTATTGGCAAAGTTTGCATAGGTGCTGGCTCAAGCGTTTGGCATAATGCTGTTATCCGTGGAGATATGAATAGCGTTACGATTGGAAAAAATACTAATATCCAAGACAATAGTGTTGTTCATGTGGATAGTGATTATCCAACAATACTTGGTGACAATGTCACAGTTGGACATGGAGCAGTAGTTCATGGCTGTAAAGTAGGCAATAATGTCCTTATCGGAATGAATTCAACTATTTTAGATGGAGCAGAAATTGGAGATGGCTCTATTGTTGGTGCTAATGCTTTGGTATCTCAAGGTAAAAAATTTCCACCTGGCTCTTTAATTTTGGGAGTTCCAGCTAAAGCAGTAAAAGAACTCTCTGAAGACGAGATTAAAGAACTAGAAAGCCATGCTCTTAAATATAAGAAGCTATGGCAAGAAAATTACTAGGTAAGTAACTAAAAATTTAAAGGAGGATTAATATGCCACAAATTAATGTAAGAGGGATTGATACCGGTAAGTTTTTAAAGGTTAATAGCCATCTTATCAATGAACTTGTTGATATAACTGGTACTGCTAAAGATGATTTCACTGTTGAAATTATTAAGTCTGATATGCTATATGAAGATAAAGTTGTAGAGAATTATCCTTTTATCGAGGTGTGTTGGTTTGATCGAGGTCAAGAGATCCAGGATGCAGTAGCTAAGTCTATTACAAATCAACTTAAAACAATAGGTATTGAAGAAGTGGATATTTTCTTTACACATTTTCAAAAAACCAACTATTATTACAAAGGAAAACACTTTTAAGTAAAAAGGAAGGCCCGAGGCCTTCCTTGAATTTTACTCTTCTAACATCTCATTTAGATCTTCAAGTAGCGTATCTAAATCTATATTATGTCCCATTGCTGCTTGCTCAACTGTTTCTGCTGAAGCAGCTGGGCACCCTACACAAAACATGCCATGACGCATAAATACTGCCGCTGCACGGTTATCCATTTGTATTACTTGCTGAATTGTTAAATCTTTTGTAACTTTCATTTTCTTAACCCTCCTTATATCCGAGTCATACCTTATTTTAACCTAATTCTAACCCGATTAAAAGCTTTATTTAGTAAGATATTATTAATAAACATATTAAGTAGGTGGAAGAATGAAACAAGGTGCTTATGTGCTTTTAATAATATTGATTGTTGCTTTTGTAGTCTCTGGAGTTTTTTCTAGTAATCGAAGTATTTTTCCAGTAGTAAATTGGTGGAACTCACTCTTTAATAGAACCTCCACTATATCAGTAAATCATAGTGAAACTGTTAAAGATAGCTATTCAAGCAATATTAATAGCATAAAAATAGATTTAGTGTCTGCAGACTTGATAATTTCAAAAGAAAATGTATCAGATGTTGAAATTGATTATCAGGGTAATGGAGAGTTAGTAGTCAGTGAAAGAAATAGAACCTTGACTATTAAGGAAGAATTTAAAAGCTGGAATTTAGGATCGGTCAGTAAAGGCAAGCTAGTCGTTAAAATTCCAGGCAACTTAACAACTCTAGAAACAAAAACAATTTCTGGAGACACTTCAATTAACGCTATTGTGTTTGAAAAATTAGTAGCTGAAAGTATATCGGGCAAAATTGAACTAGAAGATTTACTAGCAGATGACTTAATAGCAAAAAGCATTTCAGGCAGAATAGATCTTGAAAACACAGCTTTTAGAGAAGGTTATCTAAAAAATGTATCTGGTAGGGTCAATGCTAAAGTAGGAGAAGTTTGGGAAGAGCTAACTATTGAGACTGTTTCTGGTAGAATAGCTCTTGATCTCAGTGAAGGGATAACTCCTAATATTAGTTTTACTTCTGTGTCAGGAGAACTTGATTCAAGAGTGACAGGTAGCAACTTAAATTGCTATCTTAAAATCAAAACTGTGTCGGGTGATGCTAAAGTCACTACAAGATAATTGCTTGACTATCTAAAGTAAAAATGAGAATCTTTATAAGAGATTCTCATTTTTTTGGGGTGAAATTATGAATGATTGGCAAATTAGAAGCACAATGCTTATTGGAGAAAATAATGTAGATAAGTTGAATAAAGCAACTGTAATTATCGCTGGACTGGGCGGTGTTGGCTCTTGGGCAGCCATCAGTTTAGCTAGAAGTGGTGTTCAAAACTTTGTCTTAATTGATAAAGATATTATAGACAGCTCAAATATTAATCGCCAAGCCATTGCTTTTAGTGACAATATAGGAACTGCTAAAGTAGATGAAATGGATAAAAGATTAAA
>PWPR01000147.1 GCA_003557085.1 Clostridia bacterium
ACAAAGCATTAAGCGAAAGAAGACGTGGAGGTGAAATTTATGCAAACTGTAACTTTAACCATTGATGGTAGAGAAGTTTCTGTTCCAGAAGGTAATACTATTTTACAAGCAGCACAAAAATTGGGTATAGATATTCCTACACTTTGCCATATGGAAGGAATAAATGAAATTGGAGCTTGTAGAGTTTGTGTAGTTGAAATTGAAGGATACGGGAACCTAGAGCCTTCTTGTATATATAAAGCAGCAAATGGTATGGTAGTAAAGACTAATTCTAAGAAAGCAAGACTTGCTAGAAGAATTAATACAGAGCTATTATTATCTGACCATGCTAAAGATTGTCTAGTTTGTGCTAGAAATAACGAGTGTGAATTGCAAGACTTAGCAGCTAAGCTGAATATTGATGATTATAGATTTGAAGGCGCAAAAAACATACCGGAGATCGATGATTCAAGCCCATCTATTTATAGAGATATGGGCAAATGTATAAATTGTAGAAAATGTATTGCTGTATGTGCAAAGGTTCAAGGAGTACACGCATTGGGTGCTGCTGAAAGAGGTTTTGAAACAGTAGTAGTTCCAGCGCAGCATTACAATTTAGGTGAGATTAGCTGTGTTACTTGTGGACAATGTGTAGTGGCTTGCCCTACTGGAGCATTAACTGAAGTTAGCCATATTAATAAAGTTGTTAGAGCAATTAACGATGACAAAAAACATGTGGTAATTCAAACTGCACCAGCAATTAGAGTATCTATTGGCGAAGAGTTTGGAATGGAACCAGGAACTAATGTTCAAGGTAGATTAGTTGCAGCATTAAGACAAGTAGGTTTTGACAAGGTGTTTGATACTGATTTTACAGCTGACTTAACAATCATGGAAGAAGGATATGAGTTAATTGATAGGGTGCAAAATAATGGAGTTCTGCCTATGATTACATCTTGTAGTCCAGGTTGGATCAAGTTTATTGAGCACAATTATCCAGAATTACTCGATCATTTGTCCACTTGTAAGTCTCCACAACAAATGTTTGGAGCTCTTGCGAAGACATATTATGCTGAAAAAGAAGGAATTGACCCTAAAGATATATTCTCAGTATCTTTAATGCCATGTACTGCTAAGAAGTACGAAGCTGTAAGACCTGAAATGTTTAGTAGTGGTTACCAGGATGTAGATGCTGTATTAACTACAAGAGAAGCAGCAAAGCTTATTAAATCTACTGGTATAGATTTGAAAAACATGGAAGATGAAGATTATGATAATCCTCTTGGAATATCTACTGGTGCTGGAGTCATCTTTGGTGCTACTGGTGGTGTTATGGAAGCAGCTTTAAGAACTGCTTATGAAGTTCTTACTGGTGAAGAGTTAGAAAAACTTGACTTTGAAGACCTAAGAGGTACAGAAGGCGTTAAATATGCAAGCGTTCCAGTGGGAGATTTCACTGTTAATGTAGCAGTTGCTCATTCTCTTGTAAAAGCGAAAGAGTTAATGGATAAAATTGCAAATGGAGAAATTGGAGATATTCATTTTATAGAAGTTATGGCTTGTCCTGGTGGATGTATTAATGGTGGAGGCCAACCTAGATCAAAAGACCCTGATATTGTTAACAAGAGAATCAAGGGTATTTATGATGTAGATAAGAAGATGACTTTAAGAAAATCTCATGAGAACCCAGCAGTAAAGAAACTATACGAAGAGTTCTTAGGAGAGCCAATTGGACACAAATCTCACGAACTGCTGCACACGCATTACAAGAAGAGAGAAAAATAGAAAAACATGTGAGCCGGCTATTATGTCGGCTTACTTTATTTTTTGGAAGTATTAAATCTGTAAAAAAATCCTACTTTTGTGTTATTAACTAAGATTAGTTGTTAAAATAAGACTATATTAATCAAAAAGGTGGTATAAGATGAAACTTATTTTGGCCTCTGCTTCTCCTAGAAGGAAAGAGTTATTGAATCAGATGGGAGTTTATCCTGAAGTAATAAATACTTATTTTGAAGAGACAAAGATGCTAGAACCAAAAGAGCAAGTAATATATAATGCAAGAGGAAAGGCAAAGTGGCTAAGTGATAGATTGCCTAAGGAGAAGTGTCTAATTATAGCAGCAGATACAATTGTATGTTTAGATAATGTAGTTCTCAATAAGCCTCAGAATAAAGAAGAAGCTAAGAATATGATGGAAGCTTTATCCAACAAAAAGCATCAAGTCTTAACAGCATTATGTGTTCTCTGCAAAGAGACTGAAGATGTTAAGGAAGAGTTGGTAATTACAGATGTATATTTTAGAGAGCTAACAACAAAAGAAGTTGAGGCATATGTCAACACAGATGAACCCTATGATAAAGCTGGAGGATATGCTATTCAAGAGAGAGCAGGTATTTTTGTTGATAAAATTGAAGGATCTTATTCTAATGTAGTTGGGTTGCCTATTAATGAACTATCTCTAATTCTTAAGTCTTTTGACATTGAGGTCAGCAGTTTATGGTAATGTATGGGAAGACAGCTATAAAAGATATGGCACCTGAGTGTCAGCCAAGAGAAAGATTATTAAAATACGGACCTACTTATTTGAGTGAAGCAGAGCTACTTGCTATTATAATTAATACTGGATATAAATATAATGGAAGAATAGTTACAGCTATAGACCTAGCAAATACATTATTATCATATTATACTATAGAAGAACTAATAAATGTATCATCAACTCAGTTGCAAAAGATTCCTGGTATAGGCAAAGCTAAAGCAGCTTCAATTAAGGCTGCTTTTGAATTGTCAAGAAGGGTTGCAATGATAAAAAAAGAAGATAAAACTACAGTGTTAGGCCCTGAAAGTGCAGCAAATTACCTAATTCCTTTGCTAAGGTTTCAAAAACAGGAGAATTTTGTGGTATTATTATTAGATGCAAAGAATAATATAATAAGATATAGTAAAATACATCTAGGAACGGTTAATTCATCAATAGTTCATCCTAGAGAAGTTTTTAAAGAAGCGATATCACATAGCGCTGTGTCATGCATTATTGCACATAATCATCCAAGTGGAGATACTACTCCTAGTAAAGAAGATTTGCTTGTGACTCAAAGATTGGTTGAAGTAGGAGATCTGGTTGGAATTCAAATAGTTGACCATATTATAATAGGAAATAATGATTATCTTAGCTTTAAAAAGGAGTCATTAATGTAAGAGGAGGATATCAATATGCCTGTATTAGACAATTTTTCGAAATATATTAGTATTGACCTAGGGACAGCGAATACTTTGATTTATGTATCTGGTAAAGGTGTTGTCTTAAATGAGCCATCAGTAATCGCAATTAATGAGAAGTCAAAAAAAGTAATAGCTGTAGGTCATGAAGCTAAAGCCATGATTGGAAGGACTCCCCCAAATGTAAGGGTTGTTAGACCAATACATGACGGAGTTATTGCTGATTTTGACGTTACTCATCAAATGCTAGAAAAGTTCATTAAAAAGGTCTATAAAAACAGAGGTTTTGTAAGACCTAAGGTAGTTGTATGTATTCCTTGTGGGGTTACAGAAGTTGAAAGAAGGGCTGTTAGAGAAGCTACGATACAGGCGGGGGCTAGGGAAGCTGTAATTATTGAAGAGCCAATGGCTGCTGCAATAGGATCAGGTATAATGACTTCAGAAGCTGAGGGCAATCTAGTAATAGATATTGGAGGAGGAACAACAGAAGTTGCCCTAATATCTCTTGGTGGTATTGTAGTATTTCAATCTGTGCGGGTAGCAGGTGATGCGATGGATGAAGCTATCGTAAACTCATTTAAACTTGAGTATAATCTGGCAATAGGTGACACTACTGCTGAGCAGGTTAAAATGCAGATTGGCTCTGCTATTGAAGATGAGGAGTTTGATAAAAAGAGCTTAGATGTAAGAGGAAGAGACTTGATCTTTGGGTTACCAAAAACAGTAAATATAACTGCCAAAGAAGTAAGAAAAATGTTGAATCCAATAATTAATGAAATTATTGATGCTATCAGATATGCCTTAGAAAGAACTCCTCCAGAACTTGCAGCTGACTTAATGGAGAGAGGGTTACTACTTAGTGGTGGTGGAGCCTTATTACACGGTATGGATAGAAAAATAAGCCAAGTTACTGGTATGTCAGTTAATGTTCCAGAAAGCCCACTGACAGTTGTAGCAATAGGTGCAGGTAAATACTTAGATTATATTTCTAAAAAGAAGTAGTGGGGTCAAATGAGAAGTTTTGTAGAGAAACACTTAATCATAATAATTATAATAATAGCAGTAATTTTATCTGGCATCTTAATATATGCTACAGGGAATAGGGAAGAATTATCGAGTATTACAGACCATTTACTATATCCTTTCCAGGTAGCATTTCAGGCTACCCAAAATTTCTTTTCTAATATTGCAACAGATATTTCTGATTTTAGAGGATTACAGCAAGAAAGAGATGATTTAGAAATAGAGATTGCCAGCCTAAGGATATCTGAGACTTTGCTAAATGAAGCCGAAATGGAAATTAAAGAGCTAAGATCTGCTCTGGATTACTATCAAGAAGAGGAAGAAGTTGAGCTAATATATAGCTCTGTTATAGCAAGAAACCCTAGTGGATGGTTTGATTCAATAACAATAAATGTTGGAAAGAAAGATAATATAGAAGTTGGAATGACAGTAATTGCAATTCAAAACCACAATGTAGGTCTTGTTGGGATAGTTGAAGAGGTGGCAAGAAACACCTCAAGAGTACATTTACTGATTGACCCAAGTAAAAATATTGCTGTGGCAGCAAAAACGTATGGAACTATTTTGGGTGGGGAAGAAGCTACTTTTGATGGTATTATTGAAGGCAGCTTTGACCAACTAGGACAGCTTGAGATGATATACATTTCTCATGAAGCTAGAATTGATCCTGGAGCTGATGTGCTAAGTACTGGTTTAGGTGGTTTCTATGTCCCAAACATTCCAATTGGAAAGATAGTTGAGTTTACAGATGATGCTTTTGGTTTATTGCAAACTGCCAAAGTTAAGCCAAATGTAGACTTTACTAGGCTCTCAAGTGTCTTTGTTATTAAAAACCCTTTACCACTAAATTATCAGAGTGATCATTATGAATAAAAAGCTTTTTTTGAGCATCGGTATATTTTTGACACTTATAGAGATTTATTTTGCAAATGCAATCCATATAAATGGAATAGCACCAAATATTACTATTGTCTATTTAGTTATTTTAGCGTTGCATAAGGGTCATAATGACACAGTTTTCGTTGCTCTTGCCATTGGCCTTATGCTTGATATTTTCTTCTATGGCAATTTTGGGTTCTTTACTATTTTTTACACGTTTAGTACTTATATCATTGGATATAATAGACATTATTTTTTTGCAACAAATTTAAATATAATTATACTATTCATTGGTATAACATCAATATTTTTGGAAGGATATTTCTTTTTAATTAATGTCTTATTTTTAAATATCCCCACTAATATAAGTTTTCCTAGATCGGAAGAG
>PWPR01000101.1 GCA_003557085.1 Clostridia bacterium
CACAAAACTATAATAGGAGCTTTACAGGCTTAGCACCTTTAAGAACTGCACTAGTACAGTCATTTAATATTCCTGCAGTTAAAACTTTCTTAGATGTAGGGATCGAAAATAGCATTAGATTTGCTTCCCAACTAGGTTTGAACACAAAGATCAATCCTTATCCATCTTCTGCTTTAGGTGGAACTGAAATGAGTCTAGAAGAAGTTGTGAGAGCATTTGGAGTCTTTGCTAATGAAGGAGTGTTGGTTGGCGAACTAGCACCAAATGGAAACTGGGAAAATATTTACATTAGAAAAATATTAGATGATGATGGAAACGTCTTATATGAATCTAGCCCTATCCAAAGAACAGTTATGCAGCCTGAATCAGCCTATATTATGACTGATGTACTTAAAGATGTAGTAGCAAGATTTGCCTCTACAAGAGCAATTGCAAGACCAGCTGCAGGCAAAACTGGTACTACACAAGGAGCACAGTATGCATGGTTTGTTGGTTATACACCAGACTATGTTGGAGGAGTATGGACCGGACATGATACTTATCCATTTCCACCTGATAGTGGATCAACTACATCTAATGTTCCATTAAGTGCAAGAAAATGGCATGAAAGAAATAGAATTAATGGAAGTCAATATCCTGCAAGAATTTGGGCAGATATGATGAAGAATGCATTAGACGCTATTGAGCAACCAAAGAACGCTTTTAGTAAACCAAGCAATATCGTTGGCCCAATATACATTAGCTCAAAAACTGGGCTACTCCCGGGGGAATACACTCCTAGTGAGTTTATTTATGGAGAAATATTCGTTCAGGGAACAGAACCAACAGAAGTAGATGATTTTTTCCAGCAAGTTTTAATTTGTACTGAGACAAGTCTGCTAGCTAGTGAACATTGCCCTGCACATAACCAAGTTGTAAGGTATCGTTTTAGTAGGGATGAACCATATGATCTTGAAGATGAGAGAGGCAATAAATTAGTGAGACCTCTAGATCATATTTGGGAGATACCAGAACATTATTGTGATGTTCATTTGCCAGGTGGAGCCTATGTTGATGAAGACGGTAATATTATATATCCTGAAGTTCCTGACAATGGAGCGGATGACCAACCACCTATAAACGATGAACCTCCTATTGATGATGAACCTGGAAATGACGACGAGCCACCGATTGATAATGGAGGCGATGAGCCTGGAAATGACGACGAGCCACCGATTGATAATGGAGGCGATGAGCCTGGAAATGACGAGCCTATTGACAATGGTCCTGTGGGTGATTAATCAAGCAGAGTAAATTACTTTATTATCTTAATACTAAAGTAATATAAAACGTAGAGCATGTCTTAAATAAGACTAACTCTACGTTTTTTTATATCCACTAAAATATCAAATTATATTAATTATTAATTTTTGCAACAGTAACGCCATGACCACCCTCATCATGGTTGCCTAGCCTCATTTCTAGTACATGAGGATGGGATTTAAGATATTCCTGTACTCCTTTTCTTAAAGCACCAGTTCCTTTTCCATGAATAATGGTTACTTCAGATCTACCACTCATTATTGCATTGTCTAAGTATTTATCAATTATCTCTTCAGCCTCAACAATATTTTTGCCTCTTATGTCGAGTTCTAATGGAACATAATTACTTGACCTTGATACCGCTGCCCTTCTTACCTCTTGATTATTTTCATGTATAGGCTTTAATGTATTCTTGTTTGTCCAAAACTTCATTTGTCCACATTGAATTTGCACTTCTTCTTCATCTTTACTAATATCAATTATATATCCTTCTTGATCCCATTGTTTATGATATATTTTCATTCCTTTTTGTGGCATCCAGTCAGATGAACCCT
Source organism: Clostridia bacterium (assembly GCA_003557085.1). GTDB lineage: Bacteria > Bacillota > UBA994 > PWPR01 > PWPR01 > PWPR01. The sequence continues at coordinate 1,857 of PWPR01000101.1, forward strand.
CACTATTATGCTTTTCAAAAATAGGCTTACTATACCCATCTTGTTCTTTCCTCACTATGTCTTCAACTTCATGGAACTGTCTTCTTGAATTTTTAATAATAGATTCCATTTCTCTACTATCTCTACTGCTTTCTGCTATATGCTTAATTTCAGCTATTGCCACCTCAAGCTCTTCTTTAAGCTTAGAAATTTCTTCTTGAGCTTCTTTATATACTTGTTTTTTAAGATTAGATCTTTCATGTTTTAATCGCTCATTTTGGTCTCTAAGTTTCTTTTCAAATTCTTCATTTTTCCTTCTAATACTCTCTGCTTCGCGCAAAGTCTTACCTGCTTCATTCCTATCTATTTCTAAATCCCTAATTAAAGACTCTATGTTCTTTTGTTCTGATGTCAAATAACTATCAGCCTTATTTATTATATCTTTTGACAAACCCAATCTTTGAGAAATTAAGAAGGCATTAGATTTTCCGGGAACTCCTAAAACCAGTTTGTAAGTTGGGCTTAAGGTTTCGATATCAAACTCAACAGATCCATTTATTATGTTTGGATGATCATAAGCAAATACTTTCAACTCACTATAATGAGTTGTAGCAACTGTAATTGACTTGATTTCCAAAAGCTTGTCAATTATAGACATAGCAAGTGCTGCCCCTTCTACAGGATCTGTACCTGCACCTAACTCATCCAATAAGACAAGTGAGTTTTCAGTAGCAATATTAAACAAGCGAACAATATTTTTCATATGAGAAGAAAATGTGCTAAGACTTTGTTCAATGCTTTGCTCATCCCCAACATCTGCTAAAATGTTATCAAAAATAGCTACTTTAGAGTTTATATCAGCAGGTATATGCAAGCCTGATTGTGCCATTATTTGGCATAAACCTATGAGTTTAAGAGTAACAGTTTTACCACCAGTATTTGGCCCTGTAATAATGAGCGCTTTATACTCTTTTCCTATCTTAACTGTAACTGGAACAACTTCTGATTTGGGTATCAGAGGATGCCTAGCATTAATCAAAAGTAATTCCTTATTATTACTCACTTCTGGCTCTATAGCATCCATCTCAATGCTCATATATCCTCTAGCACATAAAAAGTCTAGTATTCCCATAACATTAGCCACAAACTTTAAATTATCATATTCATCATGACATAAAATCGTAAGCTCTCTTAATATTCTATCTACTTCTCTTTGTTCTTCTTGTTTTAGTAATCTTAGCTCATTACTTAGCTCCACAATTGCTTGCGGTTCTATGAAAAGTGTCGCACCACTTGCTGATTGATCATGTACAATCCCTTTTACTTGGTTCTTATACTCATATTTTACAGGCACTACATATTTACCTTGCCTTGTAGTTATAAGTTTTTCTTGTAAATAAGTACTCATTCCACTCGACTGTACTATGCTTTCTACTTTCTTTCTTATATTGCTTTCTTTATTAATAATTTGTCTTCTGATTGATTTTAACTCCGAGGTAGCATCATCTAGTACATAGCCCTCCAAGCTGATTGATTTCTTCAGCTGATTAGACAAGTCCACCAAATACGGTGAACCTATTATCAAAGAACTAATATTTGGTGCATTTTGTTTATGCTTTCTAATTCTTTGTACTGCTCCTTCATAACAATCTAAAGTTTGAAACAGCTTGACAAATCCTTCTGGGGTAGGTGTTGATTTAATTCTAATCTGCTTAATAACAGGTCTTATGTCATGAATACCTTGCAAGCTAATTTTACCTTCAGTTATCAAATATCTTGCTTCAGAAGTTGCTCTTAATTGATTTTTGACTTCTTCATACGTACTGTATTGCTTTAAATCTGTTAAAAGATCTTCTCCTAATTGACTTTTTATGTAAGATCTAAGTTTATCTATAATTTTATCAAATTCAAGTGTATTTAATGATTTTATATCCACAATATTCCTCCTAGTGCTCAAAAAAAGGGGCTGATTAAATCAGTCCCCTCCTATTAAAAAATATCTCCATCACTATCTTTGAAAAGAGCAAGTTGGAAACCCTTATCATACTCTTCTTTCAAATCATTGTAATCATTTAGCAATCTAAGTGCTACTAAAACAGCTATCTGATGAGTAGCCAAATGGGGTGCAGTTGTGGCTACCTCCTGCATAAGCTTATCTAATTCATTAGCTAGTCTCTTTATCTTGTCTTCCCCTAACGGACCTCTTAGGGTATATTTTTGACCATATATATCAACAATCACTTTTTCATTAGATTTCTTATCTTCTGCCATAGTATCACCCATTTTATATTTTTTTTCATTATATCAAAGTATTTTACATTTAGCTAGAAAATTACCTTAACTGAGCTCCATGCACTTCTTTTAATCCTTTGATAATATTATCAATAAATTTATTAACTTCATTATTTTTGAGCGTTCCAGTCAACTTACTAAACTTCATTTGAAAAGCGCAGCTTTTCTTTCCATTTGCAACTTGTTTACCCTCATATAAATCAAACAGTTTTACTTCATTCAAGAAATCTCCTGCGTATTCTTCAATTGTATTAACTAAATCACCTGAGTTAACATCTAAATCGACCACAATAGCAATGTCTCTTTCCACTATAGGAAATTGGCTGATCTCCTGATAGAGATTATCTTTATCAAACTCTTGAATAACATTATGATTAAGCTCAGCATAGATAATTCTTTGTTCACTTTCTAGGCCTAATCTATCAACAATGTCTGGATGTATCTCTCCAAGATATCCGATAAATTGATCCTCGACATAAATATCTGCAGTTCTTCCAGGATGTAAGAATTCCTTTTTGGATTTTCTAAAAACTACATCAATTTTCAATCTATCGAATAGTTCTTCAATTACTCCCTTAAGATCAAAGAACTCATATTCTTTGTCATTTTTATCATACCAAGATGCATCTCCTTTTATTCCAGCTGCAACTAACCCAATCATTTCATATTCAATGGGTAATGTGTTTTGAGAGTCTTTTATAAATACTGTCCCAAATTCTGACAAAAACAAACCTTTTACCTGTCTATTTAAGTTATACTTTAAGCTATTGACTAAACCAGGCAATAATGTGGTCCTCATAACACTTTGCCTTGAAGATAAAGGATTGTCAATCAATATAGAGTCTTCAACAGAATGGTCTTTTTCTAATCCTAGAGCTCTTATATCATCTAGACCATAAAAGGCATAATTTACTGCTTCACACGCACCACATGCTCTCATAATCTCTTTAATTCTTCTTCTACTTCTAACGTTTTCGGGGATAATACCTATGTCATCTAAAACTGGTATAGTTGAGTTTATATCACTAAAGCCTTTAAGTCTTAGAACTTCTTCAACCAAGTCGATTTCATTTATGATATCAATTCTTCGCGAAGGCACTGATACTTCTAAAACGCCTTCTTTAAGCTCAACCCCAAATCCTAACCTAACTAAATAATTACTCATTTCAGAAAGTTTAATTTTTTGACCAGCTACACTTGATACCTTTTCTGGCCTTAAGTTAACTTTCTTGTATTTATTAAAATCTTTACCAGCTTTAACAGTTTTAGATACAACCTTGCCTACACCAATTTCCTCATATAACTGTACAAACCTATTA
>PWPR01000095.1 GCA_003557085.1 Clostridia bacterium
AGTAGCTACTGCTAGTACTATTGTCATAATAATTGACTGTCTTGCAATTAAATGTGCTCCTTCTGAATCTTCTGCTCCAAAATGCCTTGCAACTAAAGCAGTTGTTCCAGTTCTAATTGCAGCAAAAGCAGTTGTAGCAAGCATAACAAACTGATTGCCAAGCCCAACAGATGCAATCGCAGCTGGACCTATTTGACCTACCATAGCCATATCAACTATTCCTACAAAAGTCATTAGCAACATTTCAACAATAACTGGCCAAGCTAAAATCCATACTGTTTTTGTTAAATTTTCACTCTTTGTTACTAGGTTTTTATCAACTTTTCTAACCATATTACAACTCCTAAAATTTTCGTGTACAAAAATTATTCCAGTATATGAATTTACACGAACTTAGTTAGCTAGTCAAGTAACAATAAATAATACTTATGAGTATTTTGAATAATAAATAAAATATATTAGAGGATTAAATAGTTAACTATAGAATATATGTTTAGCTAACAAAAATAAGACACCGAGGTGCCTTATCAAAGTTGCCAACTAATATGTTTACTTAAAATATTTACTGTTTCTAGAAGACCTTCTAGGTCTTCCTTATCAAATCTAGCTAGCTTAGGACTATCAATGTCTAGCACTGCGACTAACTTATCTTCTTTGATAATTGGCAAGACAATTTCAGACATTGAGGCAGTATCACAAGCGATATGACCAGGGAATTCATGTACATTTTTTACAAGTTGAACTTCTAAAGTTTCTGCTGCTGTACCACATACTCCCTCTCCCAAAGCTATATGAGTACATGCTGGTTTACCCCAGAAAGGGCCAAGAACCAGCTCATTATTTTTGAAAACATAATACCCTACCCAATTGATTTCAGGTATTAGCAAACCAAATAAGCTCGCTGAATTAGCTAGATTTGCTAAAGTGTCAGGCTCTTGTTGGATTAAGTAAAGCAATTTCTTGTTCATGTATTGATAAAATTCTTTTTTATCTTCAAACTCTTTATTTTCAACATTAAACATATTGTCACCTCATTATTATTGTTAGCACTATTACATTATAGCTAGAAACATTTATATTCTCAAGGAGGTATTATTTTGACAGCCGATTTAATTTTGTATAATGGAAAAATCAACACTGTAGATTCAACTGATAGCATCGTAGAGGCAATAGCAATTAGAGACAATAAGATTTTAGAGACTGGAAGTCTAGATCAACTAACAAAGTATCAAACTAGAAATACTAAAATGATAGACCTGAAAGGACATACAGCAATTCCTGGAATTGTAGATTCACATAATCATACAGGAGCAGCTGGTACTCTTCTTAAAGGAGTAATGCTTTTTGGAGCAAAGAATATCAAAGAAATGCAAGCTAGAGTTGCTCAGAGAGTTGCTGAAACAACCCCTGGTAAATGGATACTTGGTGGTGGCTGGATTGAAAGTCAGTTTGAAGAGTATCGAGAGCCTAATAGATGGGACTTAGATGAAGTTGCACCAGATAATCCTGTTGTTTTGAGCAGATTATTTGGAGCAATTGTTGTTAATAGTAAGGCTTTAGAGCTAGCTGGAGTAGATAAAAACACCCCAGACCCATGGCGTGGACAAATTGTCAGACTTAAAGATGGCACACCAACAGGTGTTTTATATAATGAAGCTGGAAACTTAGTAAGAAATGCTATGCCTTCTGAAGAGGCTGGTATGACAGTAGAGACTGCACAAGAAGATATCATGAGGGCCTTAAAAGAGTATGAGAAATATGGTATAACTACAATTATTGATCCAGGTGTATCAACTTTAAGAAGATATGCTTATCAAAATCTTTACCAAAAAAATGATCTAAATATTCGAATCAATATGATGCCAGTATACAATGGTTTATATGCTGCACAAGGTAAAGATTTAACTCCAATGGTAGAAAACATGGGAGTTGTCAATGGCTTTGGCAATGATTGGTTAAATCTCGGAGCACTAAAAATGGCTATTGATGGAGGTCTTGGCAGCAAAACTGCTTTGATTAATGAACCATACCTTGATGGGACCCATAGTGATATTCCACTGAGACTAGATATAGAAAAACTTTCTGACTATTTCACGACTGCTAAAAATTATCATTGGTCTGTTGGAATTCACTGTTGTGGGGACAAAGCACAAGATATAGCAGTCCAAACTTTTGCAGATGTTATAGGTGATAATTTAGATCCATTAGCTAGAAACAACATTATCCATGGATACTTTCCTACAGAAAAGTCTCTAGAACTAATGCAAAAATATAATATCGGCGTCTCTGTTCAACCAGGCTTTATTTATGTTGAAGGAGATATTTACTTTGATGTAATACCCAAAGAAAAGGTTTATACATTCAAACCTTTGAAAACTTATCTTGAAGCAGGGATTCTTGTCGCAGCTAATTCAGACATGACTTCAGCTCATTATAATCCTTTCTTAGTTATGTACAGTGGAATAGCTAGAAAAACATCCCAGGGTAGAAGTTTAGGCGATGATGAGAAAGTAAGTAGACAAGATATGATTAGAATGTACACTTTGAATGGTGCAAAACTAGCATTTATGGAAGATAAAATAGGTTCTTTAGAAAAAGATAAGTTAGCAGATATTATCGTCTTGGATAAAGACATCTTAGAAATAGATGAGGAAGAAATTAAAGACATTAAAGTTCTTTGTAATATTACTAACGGAAAAGTTGCATTTAATAAAGTTTAGAAAAAAAGAGGGCAAAATCTTAAGGATCTTGCCCTCTCTATCTATTCAATCATCTTCATTATTCTATCAAAGTATTCTTTTTTTGTAGGAACTACAGACAAACGTCCTTGCCTTACAAGCGCCCAGTCACTAAAAAAGTCATCTGATTTTATCTCTTTGAGTGAAATTTTCTTATCAAACTCTCTAATTGCTTTAACTTCAACAACAGTGTATTCACCATAATCATAAGCTTCTTTTGCTACCTCACATAAACCTACTATTTTTCTCTGGTTGCCAGTATGATAAAAGAATACAAGTTCTCCTTTTTTCATCAGTTTCATATTGTTTATAGCTTGATAATTCTTGACACCATCCCAAATAGTTACTTTATCCTCTAACAAATCTTTAAAAGAATAATCATTTGGCTCGCTTTTGAGTAACCACATTGTACAACCTCCTCTGTTTTTCCTATTTAAGGTAATAATTAAACCACGCTAATGTACGTTCATATCTATCTACTAAGTGATATGGTTTCTTGAATCCATGATACTCTTTTGGATAAGTGACTAGTACTGCTTCCTTATCTAAAAATTTCAATGCTGAAAACAACTCTTCTGATTGGGCTACTGGGCATCTTAAATCTTTCTCACCATGTACAAAAAGTATTGGGGTTCTTATTCTATCTGCAAAATTTAGTGGTGACCTCTCTATAAGTCTTTGAGCATTGTCCCATGGGGTACCCTCAAAATGATAAAATCCAAAAGTGAAACCAATATCACTAGTACCAAAAAAGCTGTGTCTATTAGTAATACTTGCTCCAGCTATAGCTGCCTTGAATCTATCAGTTTGACTTATTGTCCAAGAAGTCATATATCCTCCATAGCTCCAGCCTGTTATACCCAAATGATCCTTATCAATTATTCCTTTAGCAATCAGGTAATCAACACCGGCCATGATATCCCTAAAGTCACCACCACCCCAGTCACCATATACTTTGCTTGCAAAATCAAAACCATAAGTTGCACTGCCCCTAGGATTAACAAAATATGTTAAGTAACCATTAGATGATAGCACTTGTGTTTGAAACATAAAACTGCTTCCATAAACTCCATGGGGTCCACCATGTATAAATAATACTGATTTATATGGTTTTACACTTTCACTAGTGGGTACTATACACCATCCATCTATTTCTTCATAATCACTACCCATGTAAGTAAACCTGTGACTTTTTCCTAAAGAGTACTCTTTAAGCCATGCATTACTTTCGATCAGAAGCTTTTCACTACTATCAAGCTGATAAAAATTCTCAGGGTGCTCAATAGATCCAATTTGCATAATAAACGTTTCTTCATTTTTAGTAAAAGAGCTAATAGACCTCATAGCATCTTCCCATATTACTTCAATATTACCATCTAAACTTAGCCTAGCTAAAGAAGAAGATCCTTTATTGCCATATATAACATAGAGTGCACTACTATCCTCTGCCCATGAATACATAGGAGTTGTGCTAATATATCTTTCTTGACTAGATGGGCAAACGCAAACCATTCTGTCTAAACTTCTGGATATATTTCTGGTCTCATGCAGATGCTTTTCTTGTCCAATTTCATAGATATATAAGCAAGAGAAATAGTTTTTTCTATTTTCTAAGTCTGAGTAATCCATAGCAGTAAAAGAAAGATACTTATTGCATGGAGAACACTGTAGATTTGATATATATCCTTCCCCTATTAAACACAGCTCTATATTTCCATCACTATCTAGTGAGTAGATATTAGATTTTACTATCTCTAAAGCTCTTTCATTAGGATTAGCAACAAAATATGTTTTATCTCCATCAGCACTAAGTGTTAGTTCTGTAATATCCATTTCTGTCTTGGTTAACTGCTTAACGCTACAAAAATTTCCATCAATAATTTCTACCATAAATATCTGGCTTATATATTTGTCAAAATAGCCAATACTATCAAAGCGAAAGCTTATGTCTTTAATGACTTTAACCTTAGTTTCTTTTGTATGTTTTTGATTAATTGGATGACCTTTATATGCTACCTTATCATCATTTGAGACACTTGTTCTGAATAATATTTTATTTCCCTGAGGAGACCAAGTAAATGGAGGCGTTATGTTTTGTTCAAAATCAAGAACTCTCTCATTATTCCCATCATAATCAACAATATATATAGCTTTATTGTCTTCATGCTTAGCTATAAAAGCTAGAAAGTTACCACAAGGCGAAATTCTAGGATGACTAGCATTCCTCTCATACTCTGTCAGCTGAGTTTCTTCTCCATCTTTATAGCAAAATATTGCATTCCTTACCTCGTTTTCTTGGGTTATTCTCCTCATAAAGATAAAGCTATTACCATCTGGTGAATACTGTGGTTCTCCTATAGCTTCAAATTTTAATATATCTTCTGGTTTTAGTTTCATATTGTTTTCCTTTCCGAAGTTTTCAAATGTTAGCTACAGTATAAGGCATTCGTGCAGATTTTGAAATAAAATAGGCCTCATTTGTTAAAATTCCAATTATATTATCTAATTATGCAGGAGTTCATGATATTTTGTCTAAATGATGTTTAATAATGTATTTGAAAGGATGATTTAATTGAATTATTTCCCTGCAGAGCCTTTCCGTATAAAGGTAGTAGAGCCTATTAAAATGACAACAAGAGAAGAAAGAGCTGAGCTAATACGAGAAGCTGGCTTTAATCTTTTTAGTCTTAAGTCTTCAG
>PWPR01000172.1 GCA_003557085.1 Clostridia bacterium
ATCGTTGATCCTGTTTATCTATCTCCAGACCATACTCTAGCTGACGCAGAAATGCTGATGAGTAAATACCGCATTTCTGGTGTGCCTATTACAATTGGTAAGAAGCTAGTGGGAATAATTACTAATAGAGATATGAGATTTGAAGAAGACATGACAAAAATTATATCTGATGTGATGACAAAAGAGGAGTTAATTACTGCGCCTATAGGGACAACCCCAGAAGAGGCAAAGGCAATTTTAAGACAACATAAGATTGAAAAACTACCGTTGGTAGACGACAATTTTGATTTAAAAGGATTAATCACTATTAAAGATATTGAGAAGGCGAAAAAGTATCCAAATTCAACAAAGGATTCTCAAAGCAGACTGAGAGCTTGTGCTGCAATTGGTATTGGAAAAGATTCTTTAGATAGAGCAGCAGCACTTGTAGCTGCTGGAGTGGATGCGATGATAGTAGATACAGCTCATGGTCATAATCAAGGTGTAATAAATCAAGTTAAGTATCTTAAAGATAAATATCCTCATGTTGATATAGTTGCTGGGAATGTAGCCACAGCAGAGGCTACTAAGGCTCTAATTGAGGCAGGTGCTGATGCCATAAAGGTTGGTATTGGTCCAGGATCTATTTGTACAACAAGAGTAGTAGCTGGAATAGGAGTTCCTCAGATAACTGCTGTTTTCGATTGTGCAAAAATAGCAAAAGAGCACGATGTGCCAATAATAGCTGATGGTGGAATTAAGTTTAGTGGAGATATAGTAAAAGCTTTAGCTGCAGGTGCTGATTCTGTAATGCTTGGAGGATTATTAGCTGGTACAGAAGAAAGTCCTGGAGAAACGGTAATTTACAAAGGACGAACTTTTAAAGTTTACCGAGGTATGGGTTCTTTAGGTGCTATGAAGGAAGGCAGTAAAGATAGATATTTCCAAGCAGATACATCAAAGTTTGTACCAGAAGGAATAGAAGGTCGAGTCGCTTATAAAGGTCCTCTTCATGATACTATCTATCAACTAGTTGGTGGGTTAAGAGCTGGTATGGGTTATTGTGGATGCAAAACAGTTAATGATTTGCAGACAAAAGCAGAGTTTGTAAGAATAACATCAGCTGGATTAAGGGAAAGTCATCCTCATGATGTTCAAATAACAAAAGAAGCGCCAAATTATAGTATAGAAAATTAGTATTTTAAGAAGGAGTTTAGCATATTATATAGAAAATATATGGGTATGCACTGAATTGGTTTAAATAAAGGAGGCAGCCGGAATGAAAGCATATAAAACAGATAAGATCCGTAACATTGCTTTAATCTCTCATAGTGGTGCGGGAAAAACATCTATTACAGAAGCATTCTATTATAACAGTGGGGCAGCTACTCGATTAGGAAGAGTAGAAGATGGGAACACTGTATCAGACTTTACAAGTCAAGAAAGAAAAAGAACTATATCTATAGAGACTGGTGTAGTCCCATGTGAATGGAATGGGCATAAGATTAATGTCTTAGATACACCAGGTTACTTTGACTTTGTTGGAGAAGTAAAAGCTTCTCTTAGGGTAGCTGAAGCAGCTGCAATAGTGGTCTGTGGTGTTTCAGGGATAGAAGTTGGTACAGAGTTAGTTATGCAATATGCTGATGATTATGAACTACCAAGGATTATAGTTGTTAACAAACTAAATAGAGAAAATGCGAACTATTTTAGAGTGATTGGTAGTTTGAGAGAACATTATGGAAATAGTATAGTGCCTTTATACGTTCCTATTGGGAAGGAAGCAGATTTTAAAGGTGTTCTTAATATAATGACTAGTAAGGCATATGAATTTGTTGACGATGGAAGAGAAATGAAAGAGGTTGATCCTCCAGCAGATTTATTAGAGCAGATTGAAGATTATAGAACACAACTAATTGAAGCTATAGTAGAGCAAGATGACGAGCTTATGATGATGTATCTTGAAGGCGAAGAGATAGAAGAGGAAACTTTGATTTCTGCAATTAAAGAGACAGTAAAACAAGGTTTAGTTGTACCAGTTTTACCGACAGCTGCAACAGAGAATGTTGGAGTTCAGCCTGTAATGGATACGATTGTTGACCTAATGCCTGCTCCTAAAGTTTATGAAGAAGCAGAAGGCAAAGATGCAGCTTTAGTGTTTAAAACAATTTCTGATGATTATGTTGGTAAAATCAATATATTTAAAGTATATTCTGGCTCTATAAAATCTGATACAGAATATTATAATTCGACTAAAGAACAAAACGAAAGACTAGGCTCTGTTTTTGTAGTCACAGGTAAGAATCAAAAGAGTGTGCAAGAATTAGCCTTAGGTGATATAGGTGGAGTAGCTAAGCTAAATGATACAGATACTAATGATTCATTAGTGCAAGTGGGCTCAACCTTTACAATACCGCCTATTAACTTCCCAACACCAATAATTTCTATGGCAATTGAAACTGACTCTCAAGGTTCTGAAGAAAAAATAGGAACAGGTCTAGCAAGGCTTCAAGAGGCAGATCCTACATTTATTGCTGAAAGAACACAAGATACAAAAGAAACAATTGTTTCAGGAATGGGTGATATGCATCTACAGATTATTAAGAGTAGACTGTCTGAAAGGTTTGATGTAGAGGTAAATCTTAAAGCGCCAAAAATTCCGTATAGAGAAACCATTAAGACTAAAGTGACTACTGAACATAAGCATAAGAAGCAATCTGGTGGTAAAGGTCAATATGGACATGTTGTTATGGAAATGGAGCCTCTATCTTCAGGAGAAGATTATGAATTTGTAGATTCTATTTTTGGAGGATCTGTACCAAGACAATATATCCCTGCAGTAGATAAAGGAATTAAGGAAACTCTATTTGAAGGACCTTTAGCTGGTTACCCAGTAGTTAAAGTTAAGGTAGATCTAAAAGATGGTTCATATCATGACGTAGACTCATCAGAGATGGCCTTCAAAATTGCAGCTAGCCAAGCATTTAAGAAAGGCTTTATAAAAGCAAAACCAGCGTTACTTGAACCAATTTACAGCTTAGAAGTAATGGTCCCTGATGATTACATGGGAGATATTATGGGAGACCTTAATAAGAAACGTGGAAGAATTATGGGAATGGAGCCTACTGGTAGAAATCAAACCATAAAGGCACAGGTGCCACTGGAAGAAATGTCATCATATGCAACAGACTTGCGTTCTATGACGCAAGGACGTGGAGTATTTACTTTAGAGTTTTCACATTATGATGAGGTTCCAGCTAATATAGCTGAGAAGATCATAGCTGAAAACCAAGAAGAAGAAGAGTAAGAGTTAAAATGAAATGAGAAGAGAGGCTTCGAGAGGAGCGTTCTCTTTTTTTTTGAGAAAAAGTCAAAGAAAGTCAAAGAAATCAGTTGAGAAAAGTTAATGCTTGTTGTATAATAAGGTCAGGCAAGGTCAAAAGGTTAGATAAGGTCAAGGGGGTGTTTTAGCATGGCAACAATGGCAGATATAATTGCTGAGTATATACAAAGAGAGTTATCCCAAACCCAAGGCTATTTAGAGTTAAAGAGGAAAGAGTTAGCTGAGAAGTTTGACTGTGTTCCGTCGCAAATTACCTATGTATTGAAAACAAGATTTTCTCCTTCCAATGGTTATCATGTTATTAGCATAAGAGGTGGCGGAGGTTATATAAGGATTAGTCAAAAGAGCATAGATGAAGAAATCTATGACAAAATAGGTACTGATGTAACAGAGAAAAAAGCTAGGCTCTTGTTGAAAAATCTTCAAGAGAGAGATCTCATAAGCCAAAGAGAGTTAAGACTTTTACGGATTATTATTAGTGATTCAGTATTAGGAGTTAGTGGAGAGGACGCCAACGAAGTAAGGAGTAATATATTAAAGTCAGTGATAAGTACCATATTATCATAATCAATGGAGGTGGGTTAATTGAATTGTGAGAAGTGTAAACAAAAAGAAGCCAATGTGCGAATTGTTAAAGTAGTAAATAATCAAAAGCAAGAAGTGTTTTTATGTCAAGATTGTGCTGCAAAAGAAAATTCTTTTCTATTTTCAAATAGTAGCTTTTCAGTATCGGACTTTTTAAGTTCTTTCATGAATTATTCTCCAAGTCAAAAACCTATGATTAAATCGGATCTTGAATGTAGCAAGTGCAATTTGACTTGGGATGATTTTAGAACTGGTAGCAGACTTGGTTGCGACAATTGTTATGAAACTTTTAAAGATAAATTAATGCCAATAATAAGACAGATACATGGTCAGGTGGAGCACCAAGGTCATATACCACCTTTAGAGGGTATGCAAAAGATCCATAGAGTTAAGAAGCTAAAAGAAAGTTTACAATTAGCAATTATTGATGAGAGATATGAAGAGGCTGCAAAGATACGAGATGAGATTAAGTCATTGGAGGAGGAGGTTTGATCCATGGGTAAACAGGGTATTGCATGGATAGATAAAGCTTCAAACACAGATTACATTGTAGTTAGTAGTAGGGTCAGAATGGCCAGAAACATTGCAGAATTCTCCTTTCCAATTAAGCTAAGTATAGAGAATAGTCAAGTTTTAAGAGACATGATTTTTAAGACTTTTGAAAATGATGATAAAATGAGAGCTATTTACCCAGAGGATATGTGTAAGATTGACAAAGATAACTTAGTTGAGAAGCATATGATAAGTCCTCAGCTTGCTAAATGTCAAGATTTAACAACGGGTATTCTGATTAATAATATAGGTAGCTTAAGTGTCATGATTAACGAAGAAGATCATCTAAGAATTCAATCAATACTACCAGGTTTGAAGCTTCATGAATGCTATGATAAGATTTCTGCATTGGACTCATTCTTAGAAAAGAAGTTTAATTACGCATATGATCCGAATTTAGGCTATTTAACTGCATGTCCTACTAATGTAGGCACAGGAATAAGAGCATCAGTGATGTTGCATCTGCCTGCTTTAGTTGCTACTGGTAATATATCTAAGTCGCTTAACGCGATAGCCAAATTGGGATTGGTAGCTAGAGGGATTTATGGGGAAGGTAGTGAATCATTAGGAAATATGTTTCAAATTAGTAATCAAATAACTCTTGGAAGAAGTGAAGAAGAAATAATTAATAATCTAAATAATATTGTTAATAGATTGATAGAGCAGGAAAAAAAAGCTAGAGAGTATTTAGTTGAGCAGCATAAAACGGTTTTAGAAGATAAGATTGGAAGGGCTTTAGGAATTCTAAAATACAGTAGAAAAATAGATAGTGGTGAAGCAATGCAATTATTGTCAGAGTTAAGATTAGGATCTGAGCTTGATTTAGTTACAAGAATTGATGCTGCAATGTTAAATCTCATAACTCATGACATTCAACCAGCGGCACTACAGCTAATTAAGGAAAAAGAGCTAAGCTCTAGCGATAGAGATTATGCTAGAGCAGAAATATTAAGAGAAAGATTAAAAG
>PWPR01000159.1 GCA_003557085.1 Clostridia bacterium
AAGTCAGCAGTGCTACAACTTTGGAATAATCCATTCTCTTTGGACCAATAACACCAAGTGCACCAGCTACTTTATCATCTATAAAGTATGAGACTCTAACAATACTACAGTCTTGCATTTTATCTATATCAATTTCATTACCTATCATAACCTGGACATCTTCATTTTCATCTTCACTAGCTAAAAGCCTTAATAAATGTTCTTTTGTAGTTAATACTTGTAATAACTCCAAATATTTCTCTCCTAATTTAAACTCTGGCTGCGAAACTACATTGGCAGCACTACTAGTGATTGAAGGAGAGTTATGAAAAGCAATCATTTGATTTAGTACATCTTTTAAGTAAACATTCTCTTTAGTTAAATACGAGCTTATAGTTTTTAAGATTCTTTCTTTCTCTTCTTCTCTTATTTCACCCAAATATCTACCTTTAAAGCCATAATTTAAAATCCTATTAATGAAAGAAATCTCCTCTATTGACAGAGGCTCAGGCAAATGAATTGTTTTATTACTTGATAATCCATTATCTGTTATTAAAACCACTATTAATGTTCTTTCATTAATTGGAAAGATTGAAAATTCTTGAAGCTTACAAGCTCCAACACTTGGTCCACTAAATATTGTTGCATATGAAGTAAGCTCAGCTAATGCATCAGCTATACTAGCTACTAAACTTTCTTTATCTAAAACCTTATTATTTATCTCCTTTTCAATGCGACTAACATCTTTGCTTTTTATACCCGTCTTTGGCATCAAACTATCTACATACAATCTATAACCTTTGTCTGAGGGCACTCGACCAGCGGAAGTATGTGGTTGCTCCAACAATCCTAATTCTTCTAAGTCTGACATTTCATTCCTTATAGTTGCTGCACTAACACCTAAGTTATAGGTCTTAGTAAGTGTTCTTGAACCTACAGGAGATCCTGACTCAACATAAGATTGAACAATCGCCCTTAAAATCTGAAGCTTTCTTTTAGATAACATAAACTCACCTCTTCTTATTAGCACTCCCCGCTGATGAGTGCTAAAAGCTATTATGAAAATAACACCCTTCTATCAATATGTCAAGTTATAAGCACATTTTTTATAAATAATTGCAAAAAAAAATTGGGTTAACCCAATTTAATTTGAACATGCCCCTATCAATCAGACAGTGGGAATATTAAAACTTGATGAAGAGCTAATGTATTCTAACTGAATGACTGATAAAGCACTTTCTATTGATGTATCCTAGTACGCATTCTAGGTTCTTTTCTGTGGTAGTTTGGCTATTACTTCCCATAAAAAAATATCCCTCCATATAATAGACTGCTATATTATTTAGGCTGCCTACTATATGGAGAGCATATCAATTCTTATTCTTCTCATTTCTTAAATTCTTTCTCTTCTTAAATAAGGATCTTAGTTTTTTTAGCAGAAAATACAACAATACTATAAATGGAGCAAAAGGTATTAACCATATAATTACAATAATAAAGTTAACAGCAAAATTTAGCATAGAGTTAAAACCATCTCTTAAAGCATAGCGTATTCTATCTAAAAAATTCACTCCTTGAAACTCTGTAATCGCTTTCTCTCTAATACTGAGGTTGATAGTACTCATAGCTACTTGATTTTCTATAAAGTTCATTCTACCTATATTACTTTCTATCTCATATACTACTCTCTCTAGCTCTCTTTCAACTTGCAAGATTTCTTCAACAGTAATAGCTTTCGCTAAAAGATCAGTATAGGCTTCTTTCTTATCTTCTAATACCTTTCTTCTAGCCTCTAAATCAATATACTCTTCAGTCACATCAGTTGTACTAGTTGTTCTATTTAATACATTTCCAATACTTACTAATGAGCTTTGTAAATTATCAAAGCTTTCACTTGGTATTCTTATTGTTAAATTAGCGTAGTGAGCTCTATCTCCTGTATATTGATGCAGATAAGTGACTTCTCCATGCATCTCGTCTAAAAACACTCTTATTTCATTAATAGATTGGTCAATAGAGTTTACTTCAATAGTCATACTCCCTGACTTAATTACTTTTAGGCCAAAGGTTTCACTTTCTCCTCTTTCACTTCCACCATCACTGCTTGCATATTCCTGATGCATAGCTGAATCACTTGCTGGTTGTAATGAAGAGCAGCCAGAAAAAACTAGTAAAATAGAAATTATTACAATAAGTATTTTTTTTGTCATCATAGCACCTCATCACATATTATGGTTTATAACTTATTGACTAAAATAATAAGTAAATTGTTCCTTAGTTTTGAGCAATATGTTCTGCTAATCTAATACCATCAACAGCAGCAGACATAATACCTCCTGCATAACCTGCCCCTTCTCCCCCGACAAAAAGCCCGCTGATAGTTGTCTGCATATCTTTATCTCTAAGTATCCTTAAAGGAGCACTACTTCTTGTTTCTACTCCTGTTAAAATGCTTTCAGAACTTGAAAATCCACTTATTCTTCTATCCCAGTAAACTAGGGCTTCTTTTAAGGTTTCTGTTACATAGTCAGGTAAAGCATCCTTTAACATCGCAAATTTAGTCCCTGGCTGATAAGTAGGCCTTACGCTTTTAATTTTTTTTGAGACTCTATCTTCTAGAAAGTCACCCACCAGCTGTATAGGGGCACTATAATTGCTACCTCCGAGCTCATATGCTGCCTCCTCATATTTCTTTTGAAAATATATACCAGCTAATGGATGTTTGCTCTCATAATCTTCAGGACCTACGCCAACTAAAATAGCACTATTTGCATTCTTACCTGCTCTTGAATAATAACTCATACCATTTGTAACTATCTCATTACATCCTGATGATGACGCCACAACTAAACCGCCTGGGCACATACAAAAAGAGTATGCTGACCTTCCAGTTTTACTATGGTATTTAAGCTTATATGTAGCAACATCTAAATTAGGATGACCTTTCAAATCTCCATATTGAGATTCATCTATTAAACTTTGCAAATGCTCTACTCTTAAACCTATAGAAAAAGGTTTTGGCTCCATTCTCACACCTTTTGAGTAAAGCATTTCATAAGTATCTCTTGCACTATGACCAATTGCTAGCAAGACATTCTTACTAAAAACCTTTTCATTTCCATTAACTATAACACCTTCTATAGCATTGTCTTTAATCATTAAATTAGTGACATGATTGTAAAACCTAACTTCTCCACCACTGCTTAAAATTTCATTTCTCATATTAATGACTAGTTTTCTTAAGTTATCTGTTCCAATATGGGGCTGATAACTATGTAATATATTATTGGGTGCTCCATGCTTAACAAATGTTTCAAGTATAGTGTTTACTCTCTCATTCTTTATATTAGTAGTTAACTTACCATCTGAAAAAGTTCCAGCTCCTCCTTCTCCAAATTGAACATTTGTATTTTTGTCAAGTAAGCCTGTTTTCCAAAACTTATGAATTCTTTTTACTCTTTTGTCTACTGGCCCACCCCTTTCCAATAAAATAGGCTTAAATCCACTCAGTGACAAAAAGTAGGTAGCAAAAAGTCCACAGGGCCCACTTCCCACTACAATTGGTCGATTATTGCTAGATGGTTTGTAGGGAAACACATAATTACTATTTTCTGTCTTAGATACATTTTTATACTTTCTCTTTAAAAATTCTTTTTCATTTTCTATAATTAAATCAACTGTATAAACAAAATTTTGTTGATTTCTTCTAGCATCAAATGATTCTTTTACTAGTTTAAAATCAACAACATCTTCTTTACGTAGTTTATATTTACTTAGTATTACATCTAAAAACTTGCCTCTATTGTCTATGGTTGTCTTTATATTTGTTATTCTTATCATTTTTATTGCTCCTCTTAACTAGCATATTATCATATTTTGCTGTAAATTACACTATTGATAATTGCTTCTTTCATTAGTCAAGCTTATAATATATATAAGCATTTCTTAGGAGGTTTTTATGAAAATTATTGATGCTAAAAATTTAGAGTGCCCCAAACCTGTTATTCTTACTAAAAAAGCTTTAGACGAAGGGTATAGTGACTTAAAAATACTTGTAAATAATCAAGTTGCCAAAAAAAATGTTTTAAAGCTACTTGACAGTCACAACTCAGAGTATAAAGTGGAAAAAATTGATGATATTTTTGAGATATATGCCTTTAACACCAAAACAACTTCTTCCAGTGACTCGGAATCAAATTTTACAATATTTTGTAAATCAGAGAATTTTGGAACTGGTGAAGAAAAGTTAAGCAAGACACTAATGAAAAGTTTTTTCTATTCATTAACAGAATTAGATCAAAAACCAAAGCATCTCATTTTTATGAATAGTGGAATCAAGTTAACCTTAGGTGACTCTCCAATTATTGATATACTCACTGAGTTAGAAAAAGAAGGGTCTACTATATTGGTATGTGGCACGTGTCTTGACTATTATGATGCTTCAGCAGCCTTAAAAGTAGGAGAGATTACTAACATGTATACCGCAACAGAAATACTCTCCAGGACAACCAGAATAATCAATATTTAAAAGGTAGCTTATCTAGATAAGCTACCTTTTAATATACATTTTATTTTACATTTTCTAGCTTAGTTTTGTTAATTAAAGTTGCTATGTAAATAAATGGCGTATCAAGAACTGCAACAAAGAGTTTTAGTACATATGTAGTAATAAATATCTCCAAAAAAACTTGCCTTGAAAATACACCATAAAAAGCTATAAATGTAAAAATTGCTGAATCAATTAACTGGCTCACTAAAGTACTGGCATTATTTCTAATCCATAGAAACTTAAGGTCGGGTAGTTTCTCTTTCCAAAAATTGTATGCCCATATATCATGAATTTGACTTAAGAAATATGCAACTAAGCTGGCAAAAGCTATCCTAGGCATGATTCCAAAGATTACTTCGAGTGAACTTTGAGCAAAATCTGAAGCATGAGGCTCAAACATTAAGCTAACTTGCATAACTATCGTCATACTCACTAAAGTAAGTAAACCGATATATACACCTTTCTTTGCTTTATCTTTGCCATAAATCTCCGATAAAATATCTGTAGCTAAAAAAGATGTGCCATAAATAATATTGCCCATAGTAACTACTAGGCCAAACAACTCAATTGTCTTAATTACTTGTATATTAGCAATGATTGCTGAAATCGCTATCCATACATATAAACCTGTTTCATCAAATAACTTATAAAATATAAGTATAGCAATAAAGTTGATTAACATTAAACCTAGCCATAATAAAATTGTTTCCATATATTTCACTCCACACTGAATTCTCTGGAGTACTTTATCATAAACTAAGTCTTTTGTCTACTTACCAACTGCCACCTCCTCCGCCACCAGCTCCTCCTCCAACAGAGCCTCCGCCAAAACTGGAGCCTCCGCCTCTAGAAGATGGTGGTGATGATGCCATATTAGTTTGTAAAG
>PWPR01000134.1 GCA_003557085.1 Clostridia bacterium
ATTTTGCTGAAGCTGCCTCTGGGATTGTCATTATAGGGCAATCTAGTGGTCTTATTAAGGATAATATTATAAAAGATAATATTGCAGGATATGATACATATCCTGATCTAATCTTTAAATACCTTAGAGAAGACCCAAGCTTCTATAATTGGGTAGCTGAGTGGGGTCAACACCCTGCATTCCCAAGTGGAATATTAGTTTCACAGCACTCAAATCCAGTAGTTCAAGGCAATACTATTACTGGAAATGATGGTGGTGGTATAGGCGCTCTTCATGGAAGCAAAGTTACTGCTATAGACAACATTATTAGCAATAATGGCAATGACTCTCTAGGTGCTATCACTGGTGGAGTGATGGCAGCATATGAAGGAGTATTAGCTTTATCGGGTAATAATATCACTAATAATATGGGACCAGCTGTCTGGGTAGATAATAGGAACTCCGAAATACATGATAGCAATAGTACTCTAATTAGTTTACCTAATGGAACTAGCTACAATACAGTAAGAGAAAATGCTGTTATAGGCAAAGTTGTTTCATGGCCATATCAACGCCCTTCATATCAAACTGCTGACAGTCCTGAACTTATTAATGTGCCAGGTGATTATACTTCAATACAAGCAGCTATAGATGTAGCTAATCATGGAGACACAATTATTATAGCACCTGGGGTATACCAGCAAAGCATAGATTTTAAAGGTAAACACATTACCATCAGAAGTCAAGATCCTTATAATGAAGATGTTGTTAAGTCAACAGTTTTACAAGGTGGGGATCCTAATGCTGCTGACAATGGTCAGGGACCTATTATTATGTTTATTAATGGAGAAGGAGAACAAGCAGTCCTTGAAGGCTTGACCTTAAAAAACTTAGATGAAGACTACTTTAACATGTCTACAATTTACATTGAAAGTGCAAGTCCTACTATTCGAAATAACTATATTACCAGTCAGAATGGTACTGCTATATTAATGAACTTCGCTTATACAAATCTCTATCAAAAAACAGATTCAGAGGATTCTGGAAGATTTACTTCTCAGGAAGGATATGAAACAGCACCGTCTATAATAGGAAATACTATCTATGACAGTAAAGCTGGAGGAGGCATGTGGTTTTATCATGCTTCACCAACAATTGTCAACAATAGATTTCTCAACAATAATGGGCACCTATCAGGTGCTATTCATAATTGGTTTTCTTCTGCAGTAATTGAAAATAATGAGTTCATTGGCAACACTGGCGAAGTTGGAGGAGCACTTCATTATGAAAACTTTGCAATAGCTCATATCAAGGATAATACCTTTATCGAAAACAAGGCAAATCATGGTGGTGCAGTCCATATTGATAGCCCTACTTATGGAATTGTTTCAAGAAATGTTTTTAAACAAAATCAAGTTAGTTATCAAAGCATAGGTAGCGCATCTTCTCTTGGAATGCTAGCAGAAATTGTATTCTCTAATAATCTTATAACTGATAACTATGGATGGCCAATCTTTGCTGGCGGGTCAAAAGCTACCTTAATTAACAATACTCTAGCAAATAATTGGCGTGAGCCAGGAAGTAGACATTCACAAGGGGTACTAGCTATGGGAGCAGGAGTTATAGATGGTTATAACAATATCTTCTACAACAGTGCACTAAACGAATACCAAGGAGATGGTGTTGGTTACGTAATTGTACAAAACAGCTTGTTCTTTGACGCTGATCAAGGAGTTTGGCCTGGTGAAGGCAACTTCTTTGCAAACCCAAGGTTTGTTTCTAGCGAGGACTATAGGCTTAGGGCAAACTCACCAGCAATAAACAGAGGAGTACATGTTGACTTAGATATTGACATTATGCATAATGATAGACCTCAAGGATCAAGCTTTGATATGGGAGCTTATGAATACATGCCATAGATTTAGAATAGGGACTCATTATAACATGAGTCCCTTAATCATTATGAGCAGTCAATATTATTTTTAATACTAATTAGAAATTACTAACTTTATAAATAGTTGAGCTTCAATTTATGCACATATTTAATTTCTGGATAATCTATACTAAGCTAGTTAAAATTTAGTTTAAATTTGTCAGTGAATAAACATTCTGGAGCTTTTGATGATATAATAGAGACAATTATTAGATAATTTATAATAATTTACTAAATATAGAGGATGATAGTCATGAAAGAAAAATTACTTAAACTAAAAAAGTTTAACTTAATTATGGGATTTTTACACTTAGCTCAGGGTCTTATAATGCTATTTTTATCAACAAGTGTAATTCAAGCAATATCTGAATTTCAGCCAACAATTCAGCTCTTTTATCTTGAATTTAACACGGTGACAAGATCACTTGAAAATGCAAGCAGAGAATTGTTTCAATTGCCTTTTGGAGTTTTAGTAGCTTCCTTCTTACTTGTTTCTGCTTTAGCTCACTTCTTAATTTATTCTAAAAGCAAGACTTATTTTAGAGATTTGGAACAGGGTATAAATAAGTTTAGATGGTTTGAATACGCCATAAGCTCATCAATAATGATAGTATTAATTGCAACTTTGTTTGGCATTCATGATCTTGCTTCACTTGTGCTAATATTTATAGTGAATGCAGCTATGAACTTATTTGGCTTAGATATGGAGCTACTAAACGCTGGCACTAAAAAAGAAAAGGTGAACTGGGGCCCATTTATTTGGGGTAGCATAGCTGGAATTGCACCGTGGATTGCGATATTCTTATATATGTTTGGTACAGGTAATTTTGATATGGTGCCATGGTTTGTCTGGGCTATAGTAGGTACATATTTTATAGCTTTTAATACTTTTCCTATTAATATGATTTTACAATATAAGAAAGTTGGAAAATGGAAAGACTATTTGTATGGTGAAAGAGTATACATAGTCTTAAGCTTAGTTGCTAAGTCTATACTTGCTTGGTTAGTCCTATTTGGTGCCATGCAACCTTAAGGATTGCTTTTTTTGATTATTATATGACTAAAGAAAGTTACAGTTTTCATGCTGTAGCTTTTTTTATGTAGCAATTTAGAAACAGCTTTGGTTTAACATATGCTTTATAATACTATTCATGAAGTCACAAACATGGAGGAATTATGAAGATAGAAAATCTAACTAATATACACCTTGAAAGATGCTATACTCTTGCTAATGCTCAATATTTAAATGCCTGCAAGGTTTTGCCTAAGCTATTTAATGAAGGTTATACAATTAAACTTCAAGAAAACCTTGCAACCTTACTAGATGAAAATAACGGTATAGCATTATTTGATAAAGATGACTTTATTGGTTATTTAGCATTTGGAAGCCCTTGGATAAATAGAGAAACACAAAATTTAGGCGTTACCTCTCCTGTTTATGGTTATGGAATAAAAGAAGGTTACAATAGGCAAAATATTGCCTCTAGATTATTTCAAGGAGTTGCTGAAATTTTTGTGGAAAAAGAGATAAAGCACTACAATATTAAATTATTTGCTTATGACACTGAAGTCATAAAATCCTACTTTTACAATGGGTTTGGTATGTTAGCAACAGATAAAATAAGACCTATAGAACCAAACATGCCCTTCACTATTAATAAAGAATACTTTATCCAGGAATTAAGTCTTGAATACATAAGAACTAAAGAGCAGGAGCTTCTAAACATATGGGAAAAACTGATTAACCATCTTAGAAGTAGCCCATCTTTTTATCCCTCAATTGAGTTTTCTAATGATATGTTCATTGACCATATATACACTCCATCGACACGTGTTTTTGGTCTATTCCATCAAAATAAAGTAATTGGCATGCTTAATGTACTTGTTAGCAGGAATAGCTTCATAAATGATAATCCTCACACCATAAATATTGGAGACTTATATCTTTACCCTAAACACAGAGGAGATAATCTGTCATATACACTAATCTCATATGTCAACAATATTTTGCACAATGAAGGATATAGAAAAATGAGAGTTGTCCATGGCACAATTAACCCAACAGCTTTAAGATTTTGGGATAAATATTTCACTAGCTATACCTATACCTTAACGAGAACTATTAGCACAAAATATTTATAATGATACTAAAAATTACTTAAGAGAAAACTCCATCTAAGGCGTCTTCTCTTAAGCGTTTTACAAGCTTGAAGACTTATTAGTTGAAACTCATAAGTCTAAATCAGCATAGCTTGGCTCTGTATTATAATTTAAACCAATAATATGGCTTTTGTCTAATTAAGCTAAAATCACACTTCTCGGCTAGTTTAATTGATGGCACATTGGATTCTACACAATCCCAATGTGCAATCTTGCTAAGTAAAATTGATTTATTCACAAACTCTTTTACTAAGTTCGTTGCCAAATTTTTTTTCCTGTGCTCTTTAGCTACTTCAATATCTACTGCTAGATAATTATTGTATGAAGCACTCCCAAAACATACACCCACTATTTCATTATCTATCACTGCAATATATGCTAATGAGTTAGCATAAAAATCATCAAAACTATGCCATGAGTATACAATACGATCCAGTATCATATCTAAATTCTCATATTCTTTAGATACAAGGTCTTTGTCTACTTCTACTATTCTATACTCTTCTGGCAGGTAATAACTATCAGTTATTTTAGTACTCTTTCTAAAAGTGTATTCGAGTTCCTTATTAATCTCTTTGTCAGCAAAAATCCTCATGATTGACTTTTCAATGTGTTTACTCTCAGTAGAAAACTCAAAGTTTTCCACTCCAGTTTTCTTCACTTCCAAAAATGCTTTGTCTTCAAGAAAACTCTTTAGATGTTCATCAGTCACATCAGTTCCTAGCAAGCAATAACCTCCAACACAATATGAGTACACTAGAGCCAATCTAGGATTATTGTTGCAGTCTAAAACAATTTTTCCTTTTGCGATACCAGCTAAAATACTTGAGTAACTTGGACATTTATCTGTTAATAATTTGTTTATCATTCATTGCCTCACTTTTGGGTTTTCTTCTTCTAAATATCTATATAGTACTTCCCGTCTTTCTCTAAAACTTGGTATGTCTTCAAATCCTTAGACAGTCCTAGGGTTTTAGTTATATTGCTAAGTATTTTTGGCCATTCACCGACCCAGCTTAATACAGTTCCATCTACTATGCTAAACTCAGAGCCATGGCATGGGCATTTTAATACTAAGCCCCTTAGTTCTCCTTCAGCTAAGCTGCAACCTAGATGAGTACATTTAGCTGATATCGCATACACATCTCCGTCAACCCTTGCAACTACCAGTTTCTTATTACCAGCCTCAACTTCTAGTAGCATACCTTCATTTAATTGGCTAAGCTCTTTGATTTCATAAGTCATTTTTCTCACCTCTTTATTAATTTAACTACCTACAAGAACTAGTTTCCACAATAAGTAATGTAACTATCTTGAAATCCTTCAGGCACTTTCA
>PWPR01000137.1 GCA_003557085.1 Clostridia bacterium
ATTCTTTGGCTCTTCTTGCGCTAAATTATCAAATACTGCCTTGATATGAGAAGGTGTCGTATTTTTAGAACTTAGACCATAACGTCCACCTACAATCAAAGGCGCATTTTCTGTGTTATAAAAATGACTCTTAACATCAAGATATAAAGGCTCTCCAGGAGCTCCTGGTTCTTTTGTTCTATCTAATACTGCGATTCTTTGAACAGTCTTAGGCAATACAGCTGCAAAATGCTCAGCTGAGAATGGTCTGTAAAGTCTAACTTTTACTAAACCAACCTTCTCTCCTTTGCTAATCAAATAATCTACAGTTTCTTCTGCAGTTTCTATTACAGAACCCATAGCAATAATTATATTTGTTGCATCAGGTGCTCCATAATAATCAAATAAATTGTACTCTCTTCCTGTTAGCTTGCTAACAGCTTTCATTTTCTCTTCAATAATACTAGGGAACTTATCATAATAAGGGTTGATCGCTTCTCTAGCTTGGAAGAAAATATCCGGATTCTCAGCTGTACCTCTTGTGACTGGGTTCTCAGGATTTAATGCTTTTTGCCTGAACTCAGTAATTCTGTCCCAATCAACTAACTCTTTCAAGTCATCATAATCAATTACTTCAATCTTCTGTACTTCATGAGAAGTTCTAAAACCATCAAAGAAGTGAAGTACTGGCATATGGGCCTTTATTGCTGCTAAATGAGCTACTGCCGCTAAATCCATTGATTCTTGAACACTACCTGACGCTAAAAGTCCAAACCCTGTTTGTCTTGTTGCCATAACATCAGAATGGTCTCCAAAAATTGATAACGCTTGTGTTGCTACAGTTCTAGCACTCACATGGAAAACACCAGGTAAGAGCTCTGCTGCCATCTTGTACATGTTAGGGATCATTAATAACAAACCTTGTGAAGCTGTATAGGTTGTCGTTAATGCTCCAGCTTGTAAAGATCCATGTACTGCACCAGCTGCACCTGCCTCAGATTGCATCTCAACTACATTAACTGTTTCACCAAAAATGTTCTTCCGTCCGTACGCTGCCCACTCATCTACAAACTCTGCCATATTAGATGATGGGGTTATAGGATAAATTGCAGCAACATCAGTAAATGCATAAGATACGTACGATGCTGCCATGTTACCGTCCATGCTCATCATGGTTTTCTTCGCCATTCGGTTAATCCTCCTTATATACTGTTCATTTCGACTAAAAATTGTATACACACCTATTATAGATTTTTTAAAGCCAAAGGTCAATTGTATACAGTATTACAACATCTCTTGTCTTCCTGAAAGTGCTTTTCCTAGAGTAATTTCATCAACATTTTCTAAATCACTACCCATAGGCAGCCCATAAGCAATTCTGCTCACTCTTATTCCTAGTGGTCTAATAAGCTTTGCAAGGAACATCGCCGTAGCTTCTCCTTCAATGCTTGGACTTGTAGCAATTATAACTTCTTTTATGGGGCTTGCATCAATTCTATCAAGCAACTCACTAATGTGAAGGTCATCTGGACCAATATCATCCATTGGTGAGATTAAGCCATGTAATACATGATACAGTCCATTATATTCATTAGTAGCTTCTATAGCATTAACATCTCTAGGTGATTCAACTACACATACAATTGCACTTTCACGTTTATAATCATCACATATTGAGCAAATCTCATCCTCAGATAGATTAATGCAGTTCTTGCAAAACCCAATATCATTTTTAGCTTTAAGAATAACATCAGCTAAATCAGCCACATTTTTCTCTGGCATATTTAAGATATGGAATGCCATTCTTATTGCTGATTTTGGTCCTACCCCAGGCAACTGCATTAAATGATGAATCAATCTGGTTAATGCAACCGGATAATTGCTTTGCATTTCTTACATTAGACCTTTTATTCCACCAGTTATTTTCCCTAATGCTTCCTGGCTCATTTCTTCAGCTTTTACTAGCGCTTCATTAACCGCTGCCATAATTAAATCTTCAAGCATTTCAACATCGTCTGGATCTATTACATCAGGGTCTATTGTTAAACTTGTAATTTCTTTGCTACCATTGGCGACTGCCTTTACAGCACCACCACCAACTACTGCCTCAACTTCTTTTTCAGCTAACTCTTCTTGCGCTTTTGCCATTTCAGCTTGCATTTTCTGAGCTTGCTTCATAAGCTTGTTCATGTTACCGCCACCACCAAAATTCTTTCTCATTATAAATTCCTCCTATTATTCAATTACTTTACCATTAAATATTTCAAGAGCCTTCTGAACTGCATCTTCTTTTTCCTCTGGCTCACTTTCAACATCATTACTACCATTTTCAATTTTTCCTACTATTTCAATATCTGTTCCAAACATGCCTAGCAACGCTGATTCAACGATTTTTTTCTTTTGTGCACTCAACACTTGATCATAATGGAACTTATTAGAAAAAATTAACTCTAATCTTCCCTCATTATATTTCCCTGGTTTAGCATTATTAAGAAGTGCTTGCGTAATGACATCTTCCTTTTTAACTTCTAGCAAGATATCCTCCCACGACATTTCGATTACCTTAGAATTCACTTCTGCATTTGCAGCCTTAGCTATAAATTCTTGTTTTTTCTCAGGTTTTTCTACCTTTAAGCTTACACTTTCTATACTCCTTCCCACATCTTCGTCTAGCTTTCTTTTCTTTGAAAGAGCCTTGTCCAACTTCACTTCTGTTTCGTTTTCCAATTGACTTATAGTTTCTTTATTTTCCACAGTTGCTTTGACAAAAGCCTCACCATTTGATAAAGCATTTTCAAGCTTAGCTACTCTAGCTACAAGCGCTGAATAATCATTATTTCTTAAATGTTGACCTTCTATTAAACTAAGCTCTACCACTAACCTCTGATTATGTGCATATTTAACTTCATTAATTGCTTTTACAATATTATGAATCAACTTATGTAAATCATCATCTAAAAACTTAATAGCTTGATTCCTGACCTTATCTATATCAAATGAAATAATCTCCTTTTGACTACTTGAACTTTTAAGCAGTAGTAATGTTCTTAAATAGTGTGAATAATCTATTAAAAACTGTTCTAAGCTCCTTCCTTCATAGTAGATATCTCCTACTATGTCTAAAGCCTCTTGCACATTATCTTCTATTATTGCCTCTGTTAGCTCAAAAAAGACACTGTCATCAACTGCTCCAAGCAACTCCATTACATGAGTATGCATTATTTCATTGTCATATGATAAACATTGATCAAATATACTAATGGCATCCCTAAGAGAACCATCTGCCGCTCTAGCAATAATCATGAATGCATCTTGCTCATACTTTATATCTATTGACTTTGCTATGCTCTTAAGATGATCAATAATATCATTTGGTTTAATTCTATGAAAATCAAACCTTTGGCACCTTGACTTAATTGTTGCTGGTATTTTATGAGCTTCTGTTGTAGCTAAAACAAATATAACATGCTTGGGAGGTTCTTCTAATGTTTTTAGCAAAGCGTTAAAAGCTGCAGTTGAAAGCATATGTACTTCATCTACTATATAAACTTTGTAATCACATTCTAGAGGTGCATATTTCACTTTTTCTCTCAAATCTCTAATCTCTTCTACACCATTATTTGAAGCTGCGTCTATCTCAACAATATCTAAAACATTGCCTTCGTTTATACCTGTACATATTCGACACTTATTACAAGGATTGCCTTCATTTAGGTCTAAGCAATTAACTGCTTTTGCCAAAACTCTTGCCGTACTTGTTTTCCCCACTCCTCGAGGTCCTGAGAATAAATAAGCATGAGCTATGTAGCCTTTTCTGACTGCATTGCTCAACGTTTTAGTAATATGGCTTTGGCCAACTATATCAGCAAAGTTTAACGGCCTCCATGTTCTATATAAAGCTTGATAACCCATCTCAAATCCTCCGCTCATTTTTTGCTCCTTTTACATTATAACAAAAAAAGATAATTCATTTTAGCAAATAAGCTAATACTTTCCTTCCTAATGCAATAATTTAAGGTAGTTTCAAATATTTTTATACATGTTTAAATAATAAGATGTATATTGCTCTTTTTCGTATAAGTTTATTCCTAAGCTATTCCACATATACACATTTAAGGTAATCCTCTTTATGTCTTTACTTCTTGAACATTTTTCAAACTCTCTAAGCATCTTTGAGCCTAACCCTAACCCTCTATACTCCTCCTTAATATACATTTCTTCTAAATGAATGCAATTTATATCATAAATATAGGCATAAATATAGCCAACAATTTTCATATCAACTTCAATCACATATATTCTTGTTTTCTTGCAGTTTTTCACTTTTTCAATTCTACTCTTTACAGTTTTTGTTCTATTAGTAAGTCTTTCTTCAATATCGTCATTAGCTAGTCTATGAGAGTTATTGTTCTCATAATTAAACAAACTCAACTCTTTAGATAACTCTAAGAATGCATTCTCATCTTTCTTTTGAAATTCTCTAAACAACTTTGGCACCTCCTAACAAATAGAAGTCTAACTTATCAAAGATATTATACTATCTATCGATATTAAATCTACCCTAAAAGATGTGATTTATAAAGGGCAAATAATAAATTCTAAAAATAAGTAAAATAATTTGAACGTATTGAACATGAGCAACGTATAAATAACAGATTACAAAATAAAATAATAAAAGGAGTTACACAAATGAATGCTTTACTTCAATTAACAGATGCATCACTTATAGAGATTCTCAAAATGGTATGGCCATTATTAGTTTTACAGGTAATTCTACAAGTTTATTGTATTGTTAAGATTATCAAACAAAGAACTAGAAATATGAATCAATTGATATGGATAGGAATAGTCCTCATCTTTAATATATTTGGTCCTATCGCTTTCTTAATATTTGGAATAAACAAAGGTCATGAAAATGATTAAAGTTGAAAACCTAGTTAAATCTTATGGCAACCATAAAGTGTTGGATAACTTAACATTTAGTATTGAGTCAGATAAATCAGGTCTCATTTATGGGTTTTTAGGCAAAAATGGCGCTGGAAAGACTACTACTATGAATATTTTAACAGGATTAGCAAGGTTTGATAGAGGCAAATGCATTGTCAATAATGTTGAAATTTATAACAATAAGAAAACCTTTGTCAACTCTATTGGCTACCTTCCTGAATCTCCTGGCTTATATGGGTACATGACAGCTTATGAATACCTGCATTACCTATGCAAGCTATTTATGGATAACAAAAAAGCATCTATAAGAGCAACAGAATTACTAGAGTTGTCAGGACTGACTGTTTCTAAAAAT
>PWPR01000130.1 GCA_003557085.1 Clostridia bacterium
AAAAAGAAATATATTTTGAACTTATTAATACGCCTACAGATTTTCCTGTGCGAAGAGAGATATATCGGAAGAAATATGACGGGCGTGAATTTCAATATACCTGGAATACTTATGGTGAACTGGTTAGGAAAGAAATGCGCAAAGGTGATCAATCAGAATGGAATACTGTTAGAGAAGTTGAATATATTGATTCGGGACCCTTGATTCTTCAAGGTATGGTATCTTCAATTTTTGATGCTTATGGACAGGAGATCGAGTATAATTACACAATAGATAATGATGAAAATAGAATTACTATCATTGAGATGATAGAGCCAATGGTTGGTTCAACCGAACTACAATTTTGCAGTCAGACAGGTTTATTAAGTAAGGTGGTCTCCTCAATGGGAGAAGAACTCTCTTACAACTATGATACTCTATTGCGTATTATTGGCTACGAAGATATTGACAGTGGAACAGTAAATATTTATTACGATACATACAATCGAGTAATTCAGGTTTCTGACCAGCTTGGCAATTCAGTTATAGCTACATATGATCGTTATGGTAGAGTTACAGCAATACGTGACGCTAACTATGAATGGCGTTATTATACTTATGATTGGATGGGGAATGTTATTTCCCTCATTGATGAAAATGGCTATAAATGGGAGTATGAATTCGATGATATTGGGCGCTTGATTTCTGTTAAAAATCCAGCTGGTGGAGAGGTAAAGGGATATTATAGCTGTTTCGAATATAACAATGACTGTGGAAGAAGGCCACCGAATGCATTGGGACACATTACAAGGGAAGATGGTTCAATTGTCTACCTGAATTATGATGATAAAGGCAGAATATGTAAAATAAATTGGTTGAGTGCGGATAAAACGGAACAATCTTTTGTACTTATAGTATACGATGAATTAGATCGCATAATAAGTATAACTGATTCTGAAATACCTTTTGATTCTCAAACCTGGGAATATTCGTATCTTTGGACAGGGCTTGATTGGGTTATCGAATCTGTCATAGAACCTTCTGGTCATCAAACATATTATGAATATGGTGAGTTAGGTAAGTTATTGCGAGTAGTAATTAAAGATGGGAACGATGAAATACATGCCCTTGAAATAGTTTATGATGATAATGACCCCAATTTAATAAGAGCAATCCGCGATCAGGAGGGATTTGGTGCAGAATATGATTTTATAGATAATCCGGCTGAAGGTCCGCTTGCACTCTTAAACTCAATAACATATAATGATTTACAGGGCAATCGCTATGGAGAGATACACTACGAGTATGACCACCGCGGAAGGTTGGGGGGTATAGAGAATTTCAGAGATAATGGAAGTAGCGAATTGGAAAAACTCTCAAAATTTCATTATACGTTTGATTCACGAGGACTAGTTTCAGAAGTTTTGTTGAGCGGTATTGGATCATATGAACCAACCGCAAGATGGAAAGAATATTCCTATGATGAAAAAGGACAGTTAGTAAATGAACAAACAAAAGTCCAGGGTATGTTTCCAATGATTGAACATGGGGTGGCTTACGAATACGACGCTAATGGTAATCGAGAATTACGTGAAGTAACTGCGGATTGGGGAGGAACGGTTCTTCAGGAAACATACCATTATTATTCACTTGATGAAACATTGGGTTCTTTTCCTGAACAACTCTATCAAATAAAGGTTGATGGAATTCCAGTATATACTTATGAGTATGATGCTCGTGGCAATATAAGTAGACGATGGTATGGTGATGAGAGTGCTGGTAATTATGATGAGTTTACCTGGGATTTGCGTGGTCGATTATCTTCTATAACACAGCATCGGCTTGGAACAGAATCAACCTGGGAATATTATTACAACCCCTTGGGAAATCGAATAGCAAAAAAGGAAGCTTGCGTCGAACATACATGGGAGTATTATATTTTTACAGGATTAAGTCCCTTTGCTGTCCTTCATGGTGAGGAGGAGCCTGGTAATATTATTCACTGGTCATTGAAAAGATCGTATCTCATCACAGGGATGCCGATTGCTGGAATCATCTATGAACGAGATCATACGACAAGTGCTGGTTCACAGCGGAACTTCTATTTTTACGATCGTATGGGCAATGTGTCTGATGTATTGAATCAAGATATGGTGAGTTACACCAGCTTTGAACAGGATGCCTTTGGTAACGTAACATCCGGTAATCAGGATGGGGTGCATATGATGACAAGAGCCTTTGACTCCGATGCCGGATTTTATAATTTCCACCACCGCTGGTTCGATCCCATTTCGGGTCGTTTTGCATCCCAGAGCCCTTTAGGGAAGAATGTGAGTATATACGGCTACAGCATGAATAATCCCATGTTGTTCATGGATCCTTATGGCCTGGGAGCAGGTATGACTCCGATGTCTATTAGTGGGTTGGGATTGGGAAGGAGACTGCGGGATCGACTGGTTAATATTGCGGACAGGTGGGATAGTTGGGGTTGGGGGATGGACGCTATTCGAATGGGATGTAATATTCTCTTGCCTGTAGTTATCGGAGCGTTAATAGGAGTGACCTTCGGAACTATTGTTGCTGGAATATACGCAGTGGCTTCTTTAACTGGTGGAATTCTATCTGATTTACACCATACACAGCGGATCGCGCCGTTAATAATCGCTGGAAAAGGAGATCTGAGTCATCTGGCAAGTACTTTTAGACAGTTATACGGATTTGGATTCCCATCACCTAAACCGGTTTCTGGGAAAACGATTGAATGTGGCATGTGAAAGAGTTGATGAATATTAAATATATGTTTCCAGTATAATAGAAAATATGTTCAGCTTTATTTGTAAGTCTTGGGAAGGAGTCTCTTTTATGAGTGACAGAAAAGCGATTCACTTTATATCTCACTTTGACAATCTTTATATTGACAAGAGAGGAAAAAGAAGAAAAATCTGGCCTTTTGATCGAATTCTATTTTGTTCCTTAGGCTCTATAATTATTCTCGCAGTTCTTTATTTCCTTCCATTAGGGATGCTGGGAGTACTTAACGAAGCTTCTGGTATCTATGGTATTATTTTCTTATTTATCATACCATTAGGACCGCTGGGTATATATGCTATTCAAAAAAAGGAAAAGAAAAAGTGTGTAAAAGTAATTAGCCTGAGATCTACCCCGGGCGGCCGGTTCCTAAAACGCTTCGATATTGTTATTTTGATATTGTTTGCTATTTTTGTGACTTACTTTATCTATATAGCCATTCACCTGCTATTTCCCGGTTCAACTTTATATTTGATCAAATTAGGGGTAATATTTTTGTGTATTATCATTGTTTTAAGCTCTGGCATTGCTTCTTCCAAGAAGAGGTCCCCTCATACTGTTTTGTTACTATGCAAGGAATTAGGATTTAGCGGCAGTAATAAACTTGTTAGAATAGAGCCTGACAGGTTGATTTTGGGGAAAGTCTCAAAAAAAGTATTTTCCTGGGAAAGCGTACAGGAGGTCTATCGGACCGGGAGCCAGGTGTATTTTCTCAGGATGCACGATAGCGAAGAGATTGCTTGTTTCATCGACTACAGGATTATTGGAACATTTCTCAGAATTTTAAAGGAAAATAATCTTGACGTGCATAAAAAAAGCGGCGGTTCTAACAAAGTGTATAGGTTTTCAAATATCAGAAATATCTTTGACACCCTGTGGATAGCAATCTATTTGTCAATGTTTTTTTTAATTGCTGAAAATGTGGGGCGTATAGTTGGTAAGACCTATTATTCGACTTTCACTTATTATTATCTGGGAGTTAATGTATATTCAATAGAAGTCTATTATTATTTCATGGCAGCCTTTTATATTCTGTTCGCCGTATTCTTGGTTTTTCCCGCTGCCTGGAATATTTTCAAGACATATGAGGTTTACGGGGGGCTGGTAGTAATCAAGTTGTTTGGCAGGGTGGTGAAGGTCAAAGAGCTTGCTCCCGAAAAGCCTGCCCATTATTACAAGTATTTCCTTGATAAACAGCTTGCCGAACTCTACTGGTTTCACACCCTTGATGAAAGGTATAAGATTGATTCCAAGACAGATATAAAACTATCGCCATTGAATATATTTGCCGAAATTTACCTCGGTTTCAGGTTATGGGCACTTTTTCTGTTTTCCCTGGCGGGTATGAATAACGCAGAACGCAAACTGTGCAGCCTAAAAGCGGAAGGTAGGTTGGAATAAAGATTTGGGATGTATTTTGTGATTGGTAGTAATTGGTAAAAACACTCCATTACTACGGAGGATGAAATTAAGGAAACGGTAAAAAGCTGTTAATGATCTGGTTGTTAAAAAAACGCTATAAGTTTTTACGGAGAAGCAGTTAAATTAATCGAATACGTTTTTTTTCTGCATGAATGAGCAAAATGAACTTACAGCAATATTCTGCTCTACTCAAAGAAGCTCTCAGCGTTGATCCAAATCTTGGGGTTAATTATATTTTCTTCCTTAAAATTCGCGATAGTCGAGTTCATTACTGGCGGCACTGATGCGTGCCTGAGAATAGGTAAATTTCATTATAAGAGTAAGCCGGTTCTGCCAGTCTTATAGCTCCCATTTGTTCACTTCGGCTGTCTTACCTTCCTGTTTGTTCCTCCGGCAGCAGTTCCAGGTATACACTCCAATGTACCGGGAGTCTTCTACCTATTGTATATTCAAACTGTTGAGGGAAATCACCGTAAATCTCCTGGGCATAACTTATGGCATCGCTGTTTTCCAGGTAAGCTGCCCCCTGGCTTCTTGAACTGGTTTTCCACGCCAGAAAATAACTCCCCGGTTCCAGGGTTACATATTGAGGGGAACCCTTAATTACCGGAGCTTCTATCCAACCCCCGTCATCGGGAGGTGATATGTCGCCTGATTCCCAGACCAGGCGGGTAAGGTCTTTACCGCCGTATATACCCAGCCGGAAAGTTCCCTTTCCAGACAGGGCATAGAGGTTGAAGCTGACCACATCTACGGGTATATCAAGTTCTACGGGACTGAAGTGCATCAGGTCATGAAAAGACGTCAGTGTCTTTACGATCCGGCCGGGGCTTGTATACATCCCTGTAAGAAGTGCGTCCTGATCGGCAAGGAATGCGGCTGAACGCAGTCTCAGCGCCTGAATTGCCGATTTACGCTGCGGCAGACCGCTTGTATCATCCAGCCGGACTTTAACGAGGCGTGCAGGAAGGGTTTCTGTTCCCACATATGCGGTACGGTTTTCCATGTCAAAAGCCGAGCACCCGCTATGGTACTCACGCGCTTCCAGTTCAAGAGCGCCCAGCCG
>PWPR01000113.1 GCA_003557085.1 Clostridia bacterium
GTTATTTTGGAGATCTGTTATGCAATTTTTTGGAGGTGCAGGGCTAGCGGTGATTATGCTTTCTGCAATAATCGGTCCACACGGGCTTGGGTTGTATGTAGCAGAAGGTAGGACTGATAAGTTACTACCAAGTATAGCTAAATCAACAAAACTCATTTTGATTATTTATGGAAGCTATGTTATAGCTGGGGTTGTGCTTTATACATTGGTAGGAATGCCACTATTTGATTCAATTAATCATGCGATGGCTGCATTATCAACAGGAGGTTTTTCTACTAAAGAAGCTAGTATAGGATATTATAATAGCATTGGAATAGAGCTAGTAACAATAATATTAATGTTTGCTGGTACTACCAACTTTGTTGCCCATTATGTTTTGTTAAGAGGTAGAATAAAGGAGTTCTTTAAAATTGGTGAAGTTAAGTTCATGCTTTTCTTACTAGGGACACTAATTCCTATTGTAACATTCATTTCATTAAGACCAATTTATGGAAGTTTAGGAGAAAGTTTTAGAGTTGGTGCTTTTGAGCTAATCTCTGCTTTATCTACTACAGGCTTTGCAATTGTTGAGTACAATGTATGGCCAGCCTTTGCAGTATTTATTATGATTGTGCTTATGATGATCGGTGGTGGAACAGGATCCACTGCAGGTGGCATTAAGCTATATAGAGTTTTTCTTTTGTGCAAGTCGCTATTATGGAATATAAAGTCATATCTACAACCTAAAAGCTTAGTGGAAGAAAACTATATTAATAGACCAGACGGAAAATTTTATGTTTCAAAAAGCCATGTTTTAGAGGTAGCAAACTTCTTCTTCTTGGTTTTGCTGACCTATATAATTGGTGTAGCAATTTTCCTAGCTCATGGATATCCACTGCTTGATTCAATGTTTGAGTTTGCTTCAAGCATTGGAACAGTTGGATTGTCTGTTGGGATAACTTCAGCTAGTGCTCCTATAGGAATAATATGGACTCAGATATTTGGAATGATTCTTGGGAGGCTTGAATTTTTTGTAATATTGTTTGCTATTATCAAAGTATTAAGAGATGCAAGTTTTATAGCTAAGTATAAAGAGAAGATTTAAACAGTGAGATCTTCTCTTAAGAAATTTGAATGAGCTATGTATTAAGTAAGTAGCTCTTGGTAATTTATATAGATTAACATTGGCTAGAAGTAAAGAATAGAATATTCAGTGAACATCTTTTAATAAAATTTTAAGGGATGTTTTTTTATTTGTTCCGTTTGTCAAATTAAACTAGAAAGAATTAATCTTTCTTAACGTATTCCAGAAACACTTCAAGAGGTGTCTTGTAGTTTAGTGATTTTCTTGGTATTCTGTTTCTTTTGTCAGCTACTGAATTAACAAAGTATTGATCTACTTTATTGAAATCCATACTTTTTAGTAAACCATCTCTTCTCAAAAGTCCATTAGAGTTTTCATTCAAAGGTCTTTGAGAAGGAGTACCAGGGTCAGCAAAGTAAATGGCAATGTCATGCTTGTTGCAGATTTTTTTCCAGTTAGAAAACTCTTTTCCACAATCAAAGGTAATAGATTTGAAAAGATTCTTAGGAATAGCTTTAAGCCAGTTACTTATAGCTTCTTCAACATCTTTGGCTTTTCTACTCTTAGTTTTTAGTGTAATAATCACTTTGGAAAGACGTTCAGCTAATGTAATAATTGCACTTTTGTGACGAGCACCTACAATGGTATCGCCTTCTAGATGCCCAAATTCATTGTCGTAACAAGGATAATCGTGCTTTCTTTCTGATATGTTTCGGGTAAAGGATTGTTTACCACGTGTCTCTTTGGTGTTATTAGCTTTTCTTTTGCCTTGCATTGGCAAAGTTTTTACGTTAAAAATACCTTGTTCGAATTGTCGATACAATGTTTTCATTGAACAGTTAATAGTTTTTTCTTTGCGTCCAATTATTACATCAGGGGTCCATCCTTCAGCTACTTTTTCTTCAATGTAGTTTTTTTGGTCATCTGGTAAATCTATTTTATGCCTACCACATCACTTTTTGTTTTGCTTATATCGCTCGTAATACTCAAACGCTGTGTGACCTTCTTTTAAGTAATTTATTACATTGTAGATAGTTTGCGTTGCTCGTTGCATTAATTTAATTATTTTAGTAGTAGCTACATTTTGATGATAATATGTCTCTATCATTGCAATCTCATTCATGGTAAGATGTTTGTGGGTCATTTGTGATCACTCCTATGTCTTTCGTGGTGGAAATACATTAAGAGTATATCACATTTGGCCTTGTTTATTTTTATAGTTTAATTTTACAATCCGCGTTGCATTAAAGATTATGTAGATACTAATTTATGGGCGATTTTATTAAAATTTACTTTAAAAATCAAATCAATATGATACATAATCACTAAGTGTGTATATAATTATATTAGTAAGAAACAATTATAGGTAGGTGTGGCAAATGGATAAGAGAGGTTTTACGAGAGGTTTTACGCTGCTGGAAGTATTAGCAGTATTATTTATAGTTTCAGTTTTATTAACCCTGACAGTGCCTCGCTTAATGACAACTATTAGAAATGCTAGGTTAAGAGCAGACCTAGCTAATTTATCTGTGCTTAATCGCGTAACAGAAAGGTACAAAATAGAGAGTGAAATCTTTAACGACAGCTTTGAACTTTTCAAAAGCTCAGCCACAGATAGTGAAAAAATGCTAGAGTTAGTTGAAAAAAATTACTTAGATAATTTGATAGAAGCCAATATTAAGGAATATGATTTTATTTTTAGAGATGATATATCAAGATGGCATTATACACTTTATCCCATAGACGATTTTTATGTTTTTGGGGAGAATGCTATAAGATTAGATTCTGAGGTTTTACTAAAAGGTGTTGGTACTCTTCATGGTACAACAAAAGAGGACCACATAGAGTTGACTAATGGCATATTCTTTTTGCCAAATCCAAAGGTTAATTATACGGTAAATGTTGTAGCACAATTAGCAAAAGTATTAAATCCTGAGGAGACGGCTTATCTTGGGAATGGTTATGGCATTTACTTTGAAACATTTATCAAAGAAGGTACAGCAGACCATGAGAAAGGATATTATCTACAATTTACTAGAGCGTGGAGAACCTTAGGGTTGTTAAAAAGAAATCATCCTAATGAAGAAACTCTTCTAAAATCCCCTACAGTAGGTGAAGAATACTACTTAGAAGATAATTTTCCAGGAGATTTACAAGACGAGTTTCCACTGAATAGTGACCACTGGTGGTTTGAAAAACATGAGATCAAAATTATATCTAAATCTTTCTTGGCTGGAGAAAACAATAGATTGTTAAATGTATATTTGGATGGAGCACATATTATTAAAGATTTTCCATATAAAAGCGATGTAAGTAACCTAGAAGATAACTTAATAGGAATTAGAATTTTACCTAGCAATAGTAGAGTGAAAATTTACTCAATAAAGATTAGTTAAAATCTTTGAAATATCTATATTAGTCTTAAGTAGAAGGTGATGAACTTATGAAAATCAAGAATTATTTTGGGTTTACTTTATATGAGCTATTAGCTGTATTAGCAATATTAGCTATTATTTTTACTATTACCTTGCCTAGAGTATTTGCAACTATTGACACGGCGAGAATAAGAGCAGATTTAGAAGATGTTAATGCTCTAAATAGAGTTACATCATATTACTCCATTAGTGAAGATCAGGATTTATCCATTTTTAATAAAGAATC
Organism: Clostridia bacterium; assembly: GCA_003557085.1. GTDB lineage: Bacteria > Bacillota > UBA994 > PWPR01 > PWPR01 > PWPR01. The sequence continues at coordinate 3,725 of PWPR01000113.1, forward strand.
AAATGATGAAGATAAAATGAATCTCCTAGTGAAAAAAGGATACTTAACAGAGACACTAAGACCAAGGAAGAGGTCAGAGAGCTTCTTTTGGGACGCAGATTTTAACATTTGGCAATATACATCTTACAATATAGCGACAAGGAGTAACTCATATTTTGATTTTACTTCATTACTTAATGAAGATTTAGATAGTAGTTTTATAGAAGTTGCTGAATCAGGTAACGACTTGAGATGGGCTGTTAAAGAAGAGGGACTAGTTGTCGAGCCTTATCCTACAAGCAACACACATAGGCACTTACTATTCATACCAATAAGTTCAGAAACTAATATTTTAGATGAATACATAATAATTGTTAAAGCAAGGCTAGCAAAAAATAGTGGTGGCTATGGAATATTTTTTGAGACGACACTAAATAATGAAAATCAAGATGTAGGATATATTTTGCAGTTTGATGTAGGCTATGACCCTCCCTCGGTGATTATACGAAGAAGAGCAAGAAATAATCAAGGAAATCTTAATGAAAGTACAGTTTATGATAGAGAGACGCTTCCTATAAATAACACAAAATATCAAGAGATCATTCCACTAGATAGAAATGATGATTTTTGGACTAATGAGCAAGTCTTGAAACTCGAGGTTTCTAGAGTTAGTCAAGAGCAGAAAAGCTTGGATGTCTATATAAAAACTGATAATAAGTTTGAGATAATTATCAAGGATTTTATTATTGATAATATCGTTGACAATCCTCTAGGAAATTTTACTGGTTTTAGATCATGGAGAGTACACACCTATTTTAAAAGTATTGAGATTAATTAACTCTTCTGACATTTATGCGAAAGGAATCAAATAAAATGGTCTTAAAGTTTTGTGAGAAGTTGCTAGTAGCATCTGTAATAATTCTATTATCTAGTACTTTTCTTTTGCAGTTTATAAACTCAGAGGAATTTAACAAAAAGTATGCTTTTTTAATTTTAGATGGTGTATAAATAGAAAGAATGCTTGTCCATGAGAGTATTGAAAGTGTATTCCACTCATTTTCTATACCACTAGATGATAGGGAGTATAGTGCAGAGCTTGAAATGAAAAATGGCAAAGTAAGGCTTTTAAGACTACTTAAGAGATTTCAACACTAGCAATTCATGCTGATATGGGCTTTATTGAAAGGACTAATCAAGCTATAGTCAGCTTATCCATTAAGCTTCTCATAGTTTTAGAAAAAACTATGAGGATGATAGTGTTGAAGCAATAGTTCATTAAATTAATTAGTTAAAAGGTTAGCATTGACAGATTTATTTTATAGTGATAAGCTTCATCATGAAAACTGAATATATGGCTATTGGTGTAGCATAGTGCTACTTAATAGGGAAGCTCGGTTAGATTCCGACACGGTCCCGCCACTGTAATGGCTAGAGCCTTAAATTAACCACTGATATGCGGGAAGGGTTAAGGCTTGTTTTATACCTAAGTCAGGAGACCTGCCAATAGTAACAATGCTGTTTTACTCACGAGGATGAGGAGGTGTTATTTACCTTGTTAAATAATA
>PWPR01000189.1 GCA_003557085.1 Clostridia bacterium
CTATAAGTAAAACTTTTTTACCTTTTTCTGCTATAGCAGCTGCAAGATTAACTGCAGTAGTAGTCTTACCTACTCCCCCTTTTTGATTTGCTAGTGCGAATATTTTAGTCATTTTTTCACTCCAAACTTGTTTTATTATATGTTTCTTGCTCATTTTCTCTATCTATGAGTAATTATACACAAATATTAAATTAATATCTCGTAAATTTTACTAATTTTAAGTGTTTCACGTGAAACGCATAAAAAAAAGGTGCTTGATTAACAAGCACCTGCGTTTCACGTGAAACGTTATTCATCGTATGCAATTTTTGCTATAGCTCTGATAGCATCTCCTTCTTCTAAGTTTTGTATCTTAACACCTCGAGTATTTCTACCATACTTCGGTATTTCATCAACACAAACTCTGATTATAATACCTTTTTCTGTTATCATCATAATATCATTTCCATCATCTATTATCTTAAAACCTACGAGTTTTCCAGTTTCCTTAGATGTTTTCATCATTATTACACCTTTACCGTACCTATTTTGTGATCTAAACTCACTCATAACAGTTCTCTTTCCAAAACCTTTTTCTGTTATGCTTAGTACAGTGCTTCCTGGAATGACAACGTCCATTTCAGTTACAAAATCGTCATCTTCAAGTTTGATGCCATTAACACCTCTTGTAGCTCTACCCATCGGTCTTACCTGATCTTCGTTAAATCTAATAGCTTTTCCATCTCTAGTTGCTATTATAACGTCATTATTTCCATCCGTTATTTTGACACTTATCAGTTCATCATTTTCTTCAAGATTTACGGCTATAAGTCCACCCATTCTCATGCTTTCGTATTCAGTACACTGTGTTCTCTTAACATAGCCTTTTTTTGAACAGGTTAGCAGATATTGATCTTCTTCGAACTTCTTAATCGGCATAGTAGCAGTAATTACTTCGTCTTTTTTCAACGCTGTAATATTATTAATTAAGACTCCCCTTGATCTTTTACCTGTAACAGGTATCTTAAACACAGGAATACTGTACATTATACCTTTGTTTGTAAATATTAAGAGGGTTTGGTGTGTAGTACTAATGAATAGTTGTTCAACAAAATCAGAATCAGATGATTTTACTCCTGACTTTCCACGTCCACCTCTTCTTTGACTACTATACTCTCCTAAAGATTGTCTCTTTATATATCCCTGATGTGTAATTGTTATAACAACATCTTCCTCAGCAATTAAATCAATTGTATCTAAATCGCCTTCCTCAAGTAAGATATCTGTTCTTCTAACATCATTAAAAGTGTCTTTAATTTCAAGCATCTCATCTTTGATAATTTGCATCAATAGCTTTTCATTACTTAAGATTGACTCTAATCTAGCAATTTCTTTAAGTAACTCTCTATACTCTTCTTCAATCTTATCTCTTTCAAGCCCAGTAAGTCTTTGCAATCTCATATCTAATATTGCTTTTGCTTGAATCTCTGTCAAACTGAATTTTTCAATTAGACCTTGTTTAGCCTCTTCTGTTGTATCTGAAGCTCTTATTAACTTAATTATTTCATCAATATTATCTAAAGCAATTCTATATCCTTCTAAAATATGAGCTCTCGCATTTGCTTTATCTAAAAGATACTCTGTCCTTCTTTTTACTACTTCTTTTTGATGATCTATATAATGACCCAACATTTCTCTAAGGTTCATAACTATTGGCTCATTATTATGAAGAGCTAATAGAATAATTCCAAAAGATTGCTGTAAGTGGCTATTTTTATATAACTGATTTAATAAAACACTTGGCTCAACATCTTTTCGAAGTTCAATTACTACTCTAATTCCATCTCTATCGCTCTCATCACGAAGATCAGTAATTCCATCAACTTTTTTATCTCTTACTAAATCCGCAATTTTTTCAATCATACGTGCCTTATTTACATTATAAGGAAGTTCATTAACTACAATCCTTGACTTTCCATTTCTCATATTCTCTACAAAAGTCTTTGCTCTGACAGTTAATACGCCTCTACCTGTCTTATAAGCAGCTTTTATGTCATCTTTACCCATTATAAATCCACCGGTAGGGAAGTCAGGCCCTGGAATATGTCTCATTAGCTCTTCAAAAGATATTTCTGGGTTATCAATTAAAGCTACGCACCCATCAATAACTTCTCCTAGATTATGTGGTGGAATATTTGTCGCCATACCAACAGCTATTCCACTTGATCCATTTACTAAAAGATTTGGAAATCTAGATGGCAAAACTACAGGCTCTTCTAGTTGCTCATCAAAGTTGGGTCTAAAATCAACTGTGTTTTTGTCAATATCCTCTAATAACTTAAGTGATAAAGCTTCCATTCTAGCTTCTGTATAACGCATTGCTGCTGCTGAGTCTCCATCAATAGAGCCAAAATTTCCATGACCATCTATTAATGGGTATCTCATGCTAAACTCTTGAGCCATCCTAACCATAGTACTATAAACAACTGTGTCTCCATGAGGATGATACTTACCCAATACTTCACCAACTGTCCTTGCCGACTTCTGAAATGATTTATTAGGAGTTAATCCCATCTGATGCATAGCATATAGAATTCTTCTATGTGCAGGCTTTAAACCATCTCTTACATCTGGCAAAGCTCTACCTACTATTACAGTCATAGCATAAGTCATATAAGATTTCTTTATTTCATCTGTTATATCTACTGGTATAATTGTGCCATGTTTAAATTCAGCCATTTGAACACTCCTACAAATCTAATTCTTTAATTTTCTTAGCATTTTCTACTATAAAGTTTTTTCTAGGTTCTACACTACTACCCATTAATATTGTAAAATATTTATCTGCTTCTATCGCATCATCCATAGTTACTTTCAGTAAAATCCTATTATCTGGATTCATGGTTGTCTCCCAAAGCTGATCTGGGTCCATTTCACCTAAACCTTTGTATCTTTGAATTCTTACTCCATGTCTACCTATTTCTTCTAAAATATTATCTCTTTCTTCATCACTATAAGCATAGTGCTCTGCTCTGCCTTTCTTTATTAAATAAAGAGGTGGTTGAGCTATATATATGTATCCTGCTTCAATTAAGGGCTGCATATATCTAAAGAAAAACGTCAAAATCAATGTTCTAATATGAGAACCGTCTACATCCGCATCTGCCATAATTATTATTTTATGATATCTTGTCTTATCTAAAGAAAAGTCTTCATCAATACCTGCTCCTATAGCAGTTATCATAGTTCTAATCTCTGCATGATTTAATATTCTATCTAGTCTGGCTTTCTCTACATTAATTATTTTACCACCTATTGGTAGAATAGCCTGAAATCTCCTGTCCCTGCCCATCTTGGCAGAACCAGCAGCAGAGTCACCCTCAACTAAATATAACTCTGATAAAGCTGCGTCTTTAACAGAGCAATCCGACAACTTGCCTGGCAAAGCTGAAATTTCTAAAGAACTCTTTCTTCTTGTCAGCTCTCTTGCTTTCTTAGCAGCTTCTCTTGCTCTTGCAGCTCTTAAAGACTTCTCAACTATTTTCTTTGATTCAGTAGGATGCTCACATAAATAAGTATAAAGAATCTCACCTATAGTAGACTCGACAAACCCCTTCATTTCACTATTTCCTAGTTTTGTTTTGGTTTGCCCTTCAAATTGAGGATCTGTTAATCTCACACTTAAAACAGCTGTTAGTCCTTCTCTAATATCATCACCAATAATATCAGGATCTTTATCCTTAAGTAAATCGTGGGTTCGAGAAAATTTATTAACAGTTCTAGTTAATGCAGATTTAAATCCAGATTCATGCATGCCACCTTCTGTAGTCTTAATATTATTAGCAAAAGACAAAATATTCTCTGTATATCCATCATTAAATTGGATTGCAACTTCAAGTTCATTAGAACCATCTGTACCTTCTACATAAATAACATCTTTATTTACTAATCCTTTATTTTCATTTAGCTTTTCTACAAAAGAAACAATACCACCTTGATAACAATATTCAACTTGTCTAGGCTCTTCAGTTCTTTCATCAGTAAATGTTATATTAAGTCCTTTATTAAGGAAAGCAAGCTCTCTAAAACGACTTGAAAGAGTTAAAAACTTAAACTCTAAAGTATCAAAAATTTCTGGGTCTGGTCTAAATCTTTGAACTGTACCACTAATTTTAGTATCACCAATTCTCTCAACTTCTGTAACTGGAATACCTCTTTGATACTCTTGTACATATATTCCACCATTTCTGTGTACCTCAGCTTTAAAATATTCAGATAAAGCATTTACAACTGAAACACCCAAACCATGCAGTCCTCCAGAAACTTTGTAACCTTCTCCTCCAAACTTTCCTCCTGCATGCAAAACAGTCATAACTACTTCTAAAGTAGATTTTTTCATTTTTGGATGTGGACCAACAGGAATACCCACACCATTATCTCTAACTTCAACAGTATTATCCTTAAGAATTTTAATATCAATTCTGTCACATCTACCTGCCATAGCTTCATCAATACTATTGTCTACAACTTCATATACCAGATGATGCAATCCACTTAGAGAAGTAGATCCTATATACATTCCCGGTCTTTTTCTTACAGCTTCTAAACCTTCTAAAACCTTAATTTGCGACTCATCATAAATACCAGTATTAACTTGATTCAAAGGCGTCATCTCCTTACGCGATGAGAGTAAACGATACAACTCACCATATATTTTACCTTTATAAAGTCTTAAAACCGCAGCAGGAGCGGTTTAAATCACTTATATATTATATCATATTTACTTTAAACTAAAAAGGGCTATGGCTATTAATTTGCTTTTCTTAAAAAGTTCTTCTAATTTAAGAATTTAGCAAAAAATTTCCGCCATCAACCCTATATATTGTTGCATTATTTAATATTGATTCACTTAATAAACTTACATCTGTTGTTGCTACAAAAGTTTGTGTACTCCCCGATGCATTATCTAGTAGTAAATGCTGTCTTTCTTTATCAAGTTCACTTAAAACATCATCTAGAATTAAAATTGGTAACTCACCAGTTTCAGATCTCATAAATTGTAATTCAGCAAGCTTAAGTGATATGACAGTTGTTCTCATTTGTCCTTGAGATCCAAACCTCTTAATATCTCTACCATTTACTATACAAGTAAAATCATCTAAATGCGGTCCAACTAAAGTAGTACCTCTTTCTTTTTCCCTCACCTTCTCTTCTAGAAGTTTCTTTCTTAATAAATCCTCAATCTCTTCTTTAGTTATTTTATTAAGCTTGCCAATAGGATCATCAATTCCTATATTTGATACATAATTAATTACTAAATTCTCTTTTGTTTCAGTTATTTGTCTGTGAGATAGTTTAGCAAGAATACTAAGTTTATAAAGTGTTTCTATTCTTTTATGTACTATTTGGGAACCAAGCTCTATTAATTGATCATCATAAGATTTTAGCAATGTACCTTGATACTCTTGTTGATAATTTTGTTTAAGAAATCTATTTCTTTGTTGTATAAGTCTACTGTATTTATTTCCTAACTTGTAAAAAGAAGGCTTAACTTGGCTAATTTCCATGTCAATAAAATCTCTTCTCTCTTTAGGTCCTCCACTTATAAGATCTAAGTCTTTTGGAAAAAAAGAAACAACATTAAGGTAGCCTATTAAATCTGATACTCTCTTTCTTTTTACTCCATCGATAGATAATGTTTTCTTATTATCGTTTAATTGCAAATACAATCTATGTTTATTTTTCTTCTTCTCTAACTCTATATTCACTTCTGCATAGTTAGATTCAAAATTTATCATATCTTCATTTTTAGTTGCTCTATAAGATCTTCCAGTTGTAAAAATAAAGATTGCTTCAAGTAAATTAGACTTTCCTTGTGCATTTCTTCCTACAAGAATATTTAGTTTTGAAGAAGGCTTCAAGTCAGCTTTTATAATATTTCTAAAATTATAGCAATTAATCCTGGTTATTATCATATACAACCACCAGTTCTATTTGCCCATCTACAATAACTTTATCTCCTTCTACAAGCTTCCTTCTATATCTTGTTTCTATTTCTCCATTAACTAAAACGAGTTCCTGGTCAACTAGTATTTTAACTTCACCACCACTCATAACTACATTAGCTAATTTTAAAAATTGCATCAAATTTATAGTCTCAGTGTTTATATATACTTTTTCCATTCTAGTCCCTTCCTGCTACTGGCATTAATAATGAGAAACATCTATCATTATTTTTTGGTTTAGTAACTAGCATATTGTACTTCTCTGCAAATTGCATCACTAACTCTTCATCCTTATTATGCTTAACTAATTCTCTTAGGTATCTTAAAGTAAACGAAACTTTGATTTCATGTCCTTTTAGATCTACTGCTATAATTTCTGTATGCTGACCTAGTTCTGCTGATCTAGCATTAATTGTTAAAGTATCATTAACACAATTTAAATTAACTACTCCTTTTTTTGTATCCCTTATTATTAAAGCAGCTCTTTCAAGACTTTGATCTAAACTATCATGACTAATAATCATATCTGAGTGATAGTCTTTTGGAAGATATTGTATAATATCAGGATACTGCCCTTCTATTAGTTTTGAATATACCTTAACTCCATTTATATCTAAGGATACTTGACCATTCCCAAAACTAAAAATAATGTCCTCACTATCTGAGCTATTTAGCAATCTCATTATCTCACCAGCATTTGAACTAGGAATCACTAATCTCCTATCTATACCTTTATAAAGTATATCTTTACTTATAGAAGAAATTCTAAATCCATCAGTTGCACTAATTGTTATCTCGTCGTTGACTAGTTCTAGAAGTATTCCAGTAAAAATTGGTCTCATATCTTCTTTTGCAGCTGCATAAACTGTATAATCAAGCATTTCAGAAAGAAGTTTGCAATCTATAGAGAAACCATCTTCAAATTCTCCACTAACTATTTCAGGAAACTCTATCCCTGGTAAACCAGCTAATTCCATTTTAAAACGATTTCCACTAATAGAAGTTCTATAATTATTATAATCTACTTTTATATTTAAAGAATCTGTATCTGCTTTTCTAACAATATCTGAAAATACAGCTGCTGGTAAAATAACACTACCTTCTTCTTCTACAGTACATTCTATCTGTGTTTGTATTGATAAATCCAAATTTGATCCAGTTAGTGTTAAGACATTATCAGAAACCTCTAAGAGAAGTCCTCCTAAAACCTCTAAAATATCTTTTGAAGAAACTGCTTTTGATACAATACTAACTGCTTGATTGAGCTCGTTTCTGTTAATGATTATTTGCATGATGGGTCCTCCTTATTTATATATATAAAAGTAATAATAGTAATAATGTCTGTTGAAAGTGTTGAAAACTATTAAAAAGCATGTTGTTATAATGAAAAACAGTGTTGAAAATCTGTTGATAAAAAAAACATATCTTTGAAGTTATCAACAATTACAATGGTTTAATTTTTTTCTTTAATGCAGCAACAATACCTGCAATATTAGAATCTTCTTCTAATAAGTTACTAATTTTATCACAGGAATGCAAAACTGTAGAATGATCTCTTCCACCAAACTCTTCACCTATCTTAGGAAGCGAAGAGTCTGTCATTTCTCTAGCTAAATAAATTGCTATTTGCCTAGGAAGAACAATATTCTTACTTCTTTTATTAGATATAAGTGTATTAACAGTCATACTATAATAATCTGCTACAACATCTTTTATATTTTCAATTGTAATTGGTTGAAAGTTATCTTTTGGCAAAATATCTTTTAGTACATTTTTTGCTAGTTCTATAGTTATAGGTACTCCGCTAATTTCTGCAAAAGCATTAATTCTAGTTAAAGCACCTTCAAGTTCTCTAATATTGCTAGTAATATGTTCTGCAATAAAGAAAGTTACATCTCTTGATACATTTATATTTTCAAGCTCAGACTTTTTTTGCAAGATAGCTATTCTAGTTTCTAGTTCAGGTTTTTGAATATCTGTTTGAAGTCCCCATTCAAATCTAGACCTTAAACGATCTTCTAACTCTCTCAATTCTTTTGGAGGTCTATCACTAGATATGATAAGCTGTTTTTTTGAATTATATAAGTCATTAAAAGTATGAAAAAATTCTACCTGTGTTCTTTCTTTATTTTCTAAAAATTGAATGTCATCAATCATTAATATATCAGCATTTCTATACTTATTTCTAAATTGATTTGTGGTGTTATTTTGAGTAGCTAATATAAACTCATTAATAAACTTTTCTGACGAAATATAGATAATCTTTAACTCTTTATGCTTCTCTTTGACATAATGGCCAATAGCATGCATAAGATGAGTTTTGCCTAATCCAGAACCCCCATAAATAAATAGAGGATTATAAGACTCTGCAGGGTTTTTAGCTACAGCCAAAGAAGCAGCATGAGCAAATCTATTAGATTCTCCAATAACAAAAGTATCAAAAACATATTTTGTATTTAATCTAATCTCGTTATATACATGTAGTGGAGGATTATCATTAGGCAATTTTATTTGTAGTTGTTGGGTTGATGATTCATCTGTATTTTCTTTATGAGAGTTAATAATTTGAACATAACCATCTACTTCACTTTTTTCAATAAATTCCACATCATAGTTTTCTTCGCATACCTCATAGATAGATTCTTTAAATAAATCTAAATAATTTTTGTTAAGCCAGTTAATAAAAAAAGAGTTAGGTACTTCCACAGCAATAATATTATCATATTGAACTATGGCGTTAGTATCTTTGATCCAAATATCAAACTCTGATTTATTTGTTCTTGCTTCCATTAACTCTAAAACTCTCAACCAGATAGTATCTACATTTAATGACATATTCTTCACTCCAGTACAAATAATAATTAAACAGGTTTTCAACAATGGTTTTTAACATAAATAAGCATTAAAGCTAAATATACAAGTTATCAACAGCCTCCTAGGTTAAATAAAAATAGAAATGGTTACTTTTCCACAGATACTAGACAAACTTGTACAATTAATACTCTCATATATATTGAATTTCCATAAAAACTAGTATAATAGCTATAATGAAGAGTATTTTGGGGATAAAAAAAACAAGTTATCCACAAGATGTTAAAAATTGTTGATTATTAAGTAATAAATATCATAACAAAATTAATAAAGATGGGCAATAAAAGCCTTCAAATGATTATTTTTTTAATTTTTCTTTATGACAATATGAAATTCTAGAGAAAAACATAAAAACCTCTTTTAAATAAGAAAAAAAGGAGAAAGCCTGTGGAAAACTTAAAAGTCATTAAATCTTATTTTATTCTATAAGCAGGTATAGTTGTGGAAAACTATCTACATACTACATATTGTGCTTTTAGCAGTAGGATAAAATTATCTAAAAAAATTTTAAATCTATTATAGTAAAATGTGCTAAAAACATTTGTTATAAAGGCAATTTAAAGTTATAATCATGTTTGCTCTAGTAGAAAAGCTAACCTAAAGAAAAGATGGTTTCTTGACCTTACTAGAGTTAATACATATAATAATGTAGAATATTACCGAGGAGGTGTTTTAATATGAAGCGAACTTATCAACCAAATAACAGAAAACGCAAGAAAAAGCATGGTTTTCGCAGTCGTATGAAGTCAGCTAACGGACGTAAAATATTGAAAAGACGCCGTCAAAAAGGCAGAAAAAGATTGACTGTATAAGAAAGGCCATCTAGTTGGTGGTCTTTCGGTTTTATTATAGCAATCTTTATTAAGAAAAGGAGCGCTAAAATGCGCCGAGAGTACTCAATAAAAACAAGTAAAGATTTTAGGCGGCTTTATAGACATGGTAAATCAAGAGCTGATAAGTACCTAGTAGTCTATGCAATTAAAGGCAAAAATGTGAGTCGTGCAGGTTTTTCCATAAGTAAGAAAGTTGGAAAAGCAGTAATAAGGAATAAAATTAAAAGGCGACTACGAGAAATATTTAGAAATAATATTAATACCTTCGTAGATGTTTTTGACATAGTTGTTGTGGTTAGAAAAGCTGCTGTAAATGCTGACTTTCAGACCCTTCAAAATTCATTTCTAAATCATTTACATCGTTTACAAGTTATCGCTGATGAAGGAGATGAATAGGTTGCAAAAGATCATTATGCAACTGATAAAATTCTACCAAAAAAATATTTCGCCTATGAAGGGTGCAACATGTCGCTATAGACCAACTTGCTCAGATTATTCATTTCAAGCAATTGAGAAATATGGAGTAATAAGGGGCGGACTTAAATCTATATGGAGGATTTTAAGGTGTAATCCATTTGGTCGTGGCGGCTATGATCCACTAAAATAAAAAAGAGGAGGAAAACCTCACAATGAATGATTTGGTCATTAATATAGTCAATTTCTTCTATCAAGTGACTGGTAGTTACGGTATCAGTATAATTTTATTGGCTATATTAGTAAGATTAATAATACTGCCATTTAATATTAGCAGTATGAAGTTTACGCATCTCTCCAAAAAATTAAATCCAAAAATGGAAGAGATAAAAAGAAAATACAAAGACGATAAAGATAAGCAAAATCAAGCTACAGTTGAATTATGGCAAGAACATAAAGTAAATCCTTTATCTTCATGTTTACCAATGCTGATACAATTACCTGTATTAATAATTGTTATACGAGCTATGCAAGACCCTAGTTTATATCAGGTAGCAGAACCTATGTTTATGGGACTAAACTTAACATTGCCAGAAGCAAATGTATATGCTTGGAACTTTGGACCTATATATCTAGTTTTACCATTTTTATCGGTAGTAACAACCTATTTTAGTTCTAAAATTATGTCAGCTGGCAGTCCACAAAATATGGGAACAATGAACATAGTAATGACGTTAATGATGGGTTGGATAACCTTAAGATTCCCATCTGGTTTGGCCTTGTACTGGGTAGTTGGAAACTTGCTGCAGATGTCTCAGCATGTAGTATTTAATAAAGTAATGGAAAATAAGGAATTATTACCAGCAGAAGGAGTTAATAAAAGTGAAAAAAAGCGTAATAAAAAGCGCTAAAACAGTTGAGGAAGCAATTAATATTGCTCTAACTGAACTTGGCACTACAAAAGATAAAGTAGATATTGACGTTATAGAAGAACCTTCATCTGGCTTTTTAGGAATTTTAGGAGTTAAACCAGCTATTGTAAAAATAGTTGAAAAAGAAGATAGTGATCAATTTGTTACTACAAAATCTCCAAAAACAGAAAATAAGCAAGTTAAAAAAGCTAAAGAAAAAGTTAAACCTACCAAGAAAGAAGAACCAAAAGATAAGAAGGAAGCTCTTGATGAGAGTTTCGACATAGTAAGTTTTTTACAAGAAGTATGTGATGGAATAATGCCTGGTTGTGAGGTTAAGATAGAGTCAGAAAATAAAGATGAGATTAACCTAGAAATAGAGGGCAACAACCTTGGTTTAATAGTCGGAAAACATGGAGAAACATTAAACGCATTACAATACATAACTGCTATGGTGTACAATAGCAAGTTTGAAAAATTCAAAAGAGTAAATGTTGATGCGGGTGGTTATCGCAAAAAGAGAGAAGAAAAGATAGTTGAATTTGGTGTTAAAATGGCACATAAAGTTAAGAATACTGGAAGAAGAATTTCTCTTGAACCTATGAACTCTTATGAAAGAAGAATAGTACACTTAGCACTGCAAGATATTGATGGTATCAATACTTTCAGTGAAGGAAGAGAACCAAAAAGAAAGATTGTAATTACATCTACAGGAAAACCAAATAAGTCTTCTATGCCCTATAATAAAAATAATAGAAATAATGATAAGTACAATAAAAAAGAAAGTAATAATAGGCAACAAAAAGAAGACCATGCAAGAGAAGAAAGACAGTACAAATCTCTTGAAAAACAGCATGATCAATTAAATGGTGAAAACGAGAAAAAAAATGATAATAATCCTTATGAGCATTACTATAGTAAGTATGATAATAGGATAAAAAAGAAATAGTTTGTTAAGAAAGGTTGTGGGTTGCTACCACAACCTTTTCTGATAAAAGATTACAGAGGTGAGCAATGTGGATACAATCGTTGCAGTAGCAACTGCTTTAGGTGAAAGCGGAATTGGAATAATAAGAGTTAGCGGAAAAAATGCTATAGCAGTAGTTGATGAAATATTTGAGCATAAAAAGGGGAAAAACCTTAAAAATTTGAGCTCGCATAGAATTTATTATGGGAAAATAGTAGATAATGATAAGGACGTTGTAGATGAAGTGCTGGTAAGCTTAATGAAAGCTCCTCATACATATACACGAGAAGACGTTATAGAAATTAATTGCCATGGTGGAAGACAAGCTATCATGAATATTTTAGAATTAATTTTGGCTGATAGTGAAAATGTTAGAATTGCAGAACCAGGGGAGTTTACAAAAAGAGCCTTTCTTAATGGAAGAATTGATTTGGCACAAGCAGAATCTGTAATTGACATTATTAGGTCTCAAACTGATACATCATTAAGAATGTCTATGGGGCAACTGGAAGGAAGACTATCTAAAAAGATAGCAGAGATAAGTGAAATATTAATAGCAGTTCAGGCAGAAATAGCTGTTGATGTTGACTATCCAGAATATGAGGATGAAGAAAAGACTTCAAACAGCGCTTTCAATATTCTTATGGAAGTAAGAAAAGATATTAAAAGATTACTCAATACTTCAAAAACAGGAAGAATTATTAAAGAAGGCATAAAAACAGTAATTGTTGGTAGGCCAAACGTTGGAAAATCTTCTTTACTAAATATGCTTTTAGGTGAAGAACGAGCAATAGTTACTGAAATCCCTGGTACAACTAGAGATACAGTAGAAGAACAGTTAAATCTAGGTGGGATACCACTTCACATAGTAGATACAGCTGGAATAAGAGATGCGGATGATCCAATAGAAAGAATTGGTGTTGAAAGGTCAAAAAAGGCTTTGAAAGCAGCTGATTTGGTATTACTTGTTTTAGATGCTTCAGAAAACTTGAGTAAAGAAGACAACCAATTACTCGAAATTATTCCCAAAGAAAGAAGTATTGTAATTCTTAATAAAACAGATTTAAACCCAAAAATAAGTGAAGAGAATATAAATCAGCAGTTTCCTGTGGTATGGGTATCAGCGCTTAAGGGTGAAGGACTTGAAGCTTTAGAGAATGTTGTCAAAGAGAGATATGCTAGTGGAGACTTTGATGTTGTCAATGATATTATTGTTAGTAATGTAAGACACATAACGCTACTAAAAGAGGCAATAGAACTTATTGACCAAGCTATAGACACAATTAAAAGCAATATGCCCATTGATTTGATATGCATTGATATTGAACAGTGTAGGCAAAAGCTTGGTAAAATAGTAGGAAAGACTATAGAAGAAGATTTATTAGACCATATATTTAATAATTTTTGCTTGGGCAAGTAAAATCAAAAGTCATTGGCAGTAGTTTAGCCAATGACTTTTTAGTTGTGAATAGCCTTTATAGAAGTCTTATATTATATAGATTTAAAATAAGAACTTTATCTATCATCCAGTTTCCAAGCGTTTTCATTTTTTGGAAGTAAGTCGCTTTGAAAAGCCAAAGAGAATTTAAAACCTTTACGATGTAAAAATCCAATGTTTTCTCTAAAAGATTTTGAATCCAAAATAAACAAACTTTCTTGTGGTCTTAAATCATAATATGTAAATTCATTTTCTTTAAGCCATTTAATAATATCAAAGCTTTCCTCACCAAAAGATTCTTCTTTGCTAGCTTGTTCTTTCTCAACTTCTTGTATCTCTTTTTCCATTTTATCTTCTAAAGAGTTATCTAAATCCAAGTTAATAGTGCTCATGTTTTTTGGTAAGATTGCAGAGCTATCTTCATCACTAAAAAGAGTTGAATCAGATTTGATAAATATTTCATCTGTATCTCCAATAGATTCTATTGTTATTTCATCAGGCTTGGATTTTTCTTGGATAATATAATCTCTAGTAGATAAATCGTCTGATAAATCTTCGTCTTCTGCCTCAAAAGTCCTATTATCTCTAGTTCTTATGTTTTTCATCTCTTTCTCTTCTATCTCAGCTAAAGAATCTAGTAAAGAGGTAAGCAAAGAGTTCTCTTCAATACTTTCAAAGCTTTGAAAGAGGCTTTCAAGAGACTCTATACCATTTTTATAGACTACAATATTAAAACTTTTCATTAAAGTAGCTAGAGTTTTAGCGCTGACATTTTCAATATTATCTTTAGAAAAAACAGCAAAAAGTCTTTTAGCTAAGATTAGATAATCAATTTTTATCGATTCAAAGACAGCATCCTCAAAGAAGTAAATATTCTTATTATGAAGTATAGCATCTAGAATATCATCTTTAGAAAAGCTAGGATTATTAATACTATCAAAATGGGCTAAGACTTTTGGTGACCTGTCTTTATTATGGATATAAGCTAAGTGCTTCTTTGCTTTACCAGCTAGAAAATACAAATGCTTTTTATCTAAACTAATTTCATTATCTAAGTCCAAAATCAATAAGTAAGTACTACTTGGTAATCTCTCAATATTATGTTTGCTATAAATCATAGCAAGACTAATAGAATGCATTTCATTAGATAATGCTTTTGCAAGTTTTTCATCACTTACAAAAATAGACAGAGTTTCATCTTTTGCCATTTCTAAGTCAGCTATTTTTGCTAATAGCTGTACAAGCCATTCTTGACTATAATCAATATTTGAAAATATAAGTGGATGAGAAATATAGCTTTTTGTCAAATAATCTTTCTCTCTTGCAATGATGGTTAACAAGCTAGCTAAACAAGGGTTTAAATCTAAAAGTTCTTTTTTGGTATACTTTCTTTTAATGAAAGTGTGTATTATTTTATTAAGAGTATACTCACCACTAAAATAGTCTGGATAAATATTTGGTAAAAGAGTTGTAAGTATTCTATAGTAGTTTTCAAACTTAATTGGATCTAGAAGTCCTTTCTCAGGATCTCCAATAATTATTGCTCTTTTGAAATAGCTAAGCAACACTAAGTCGGGTAAAGTCAATGATGAAGCAGAGTCTATAATTACTAAATCAAAAAGACCGTTACTTGTTAAAAGGATTTTCTCTAAATTACTCCATTGTAAAGTAGCAAAAGAACTCTCCTTATAATTAGCTTTTTTAAGTCCCTTATCATAAATACTAAGCAATGATTCTCGTACCTCATCAATTGCAAGTAAATTATTATCTTCAGTTTCAGTATATGAAGCTAAATAAGCATCATTTTGAGAAATCTTCATCATTTGGTAATTAATAATTCTTTTTAGTTCTTTAGCTCCTCCATTACTTAATAAATAAATTAAACCATTCTCTATGTAAATATTCATGTATTCATTTAAAAATCTATGCCAATTAAATCCTGCATCGATCAACTTTTTAAAGAAAGGACTCCAAGTTTCTTCATACCACAAAGTAGCTTTTTTGATTGGCATGTAGTAAGTATTGAGGGCTTTATTTAAATATTCAGCATCATCGCTAATCTTGTTAACTCCTAAAGGAAGCAATAATGAGTTCCAAAGCTCTTTTAATCTAATTAATGCTTTCTTCTCTAGCAGAATGTCTGTAATAGCAATAAAGTCTTCTATGGTTTTAGGTGTTTTCTTATCAACCTTTATAGCTTGAATTAGAGCTCTCCAACTGTTTTTCATTCCTATATGGAAGCCAGGAAGACTGTTATGCTTATCAAGATATTCAAGGATTTCTGCGAGGATTGATTCATCATAATTACTAATATGAGAATTAAAGACTACCTTAGTACTGTTTTCTAAGGCAATTTTTTTATATTCAAAGTAATCTTCAATAGCTGTAACTAAAACATTCCATTTACTTTTAACTGAAGAATCCTTACAATTTTCTGCTATAAGTGTAAGAAATGAGAAGTTTTTAAACTCTTCAATAACTAAGTCGTTCAACAGTTCGTTAAGTTCATTTAATATGCTTTTTTTATAAACAACATTATCTTGCCATAGTTCTTCATAGTCTAGTTTAGAAGTATCAATTGTTCTCTCCAATATTATTTCTTCTTCTAGGTTCTCATTAGTGAAGGCATTCACTTCTTTATCTATTCTGTCTAAAATTGATTTATATTGTCTTTCCAAGTGAGGTGCGCTTTCTAAAGAAAACTCTTTAAGACCATTTTTTAATAAAGTTCTGTACTTGTCTAATAGAAACTTATCTTTAGATATAATAGAGATATCATTACTAATCTTTGATGCAGAAAGCAAAAAATCATTCATATAAGAAGAGTTATAATGACTAAAAAACTTATCTATTGCTACAACTCTTTCTTCTTTCAATAACTCAACTACTTCATCTATATCATCAAACTCTACCGTCTTTACTTCATTTATGTTGTTTTCTGTTGACATTAGGTGAGACAATAAGCTATCTTTGTAGACGTCTTTGTTCTCTAGAGAATAGTTTGTTAGACTGCCATAATCTAAGCTGTCATTTACTAGATATAGAGATGTAGAATTAATAATACTTAGATTTGTATGTTTAGTGTAAGAAAGAGCTTCATATACCTGAGAGAGTATTCTATTAACTTCATCTATTTTTGTAAGAGGTTTTTCTAAGGTTTCTGCTAATTTCTTTAGAATATCTAAAGTATGGGCTGAGATATTAGGAATTTTTCTAATGCTTTCTAGGTTTATGAATGGCTTATCTAAGAAAGTACAGATAATGCTATCATCAGCTTTAAGCTTGACTTTATGAGCTAAAATGGGCAGTGTTTTTCTTTCACTTAGAGCTTTTATATTCATTAAGCCATAGCAAATATAGAAAGAGGTATCAATAGCAGACTGATTTCTTAAATTGATCATATATTTAAGCTTAGAATGCATCTCCAATTTTACATAATCACTATTGGTTTTTATAAACTCTTTTTGAGTCCTTGTCCACTCGAGTAGTCTTTCACTGTCAAAAAACTTCTTTGCGTCAAAGAGGGGATTTTGCAAAAGCTTGCCATAAATAGATAAATCATTTGAACTAAAGCTTAATTTTTTATTACTTAAGGTTTTGTTCACAGTAAAAGAAGAGTTGTTTAAGGAGTACTCATTTAAATAATCATATAAAGGAATATTAATATTATCAGACCTATCATCAAGAGCGATAACACTATAATTTGTGTTATTTAAATAAGTTTTTAGATATCTTAAAATGTTATCAAAGTTTCTAGACATAATAAAACCTCCTTATTATCAATATTTTACACTATAAAAGTGTTATAGTTAAGCTAGTATATTATTAGAATTGAGATATTACGTTAAATTTAGAAAAATACTCATATATTTAGTATAATAAAAACATGAAATTATGAAGGTGATGAAAATGTATAAAGGAAAAGATTACGATATAATTGTAGTAGGAGCAGGCCATGCTGGAATAGAGGCCTCTCTAGCAGCTGCTAGGATGGGAGCAAAAACAGCTATGCTGACCTTAAACTTAGACAATATAGCCTTGATGCCCTGTAATCCTTCTTTAGGTGGTCCAGCTAAAGGTCATGTAGTATGTGAAATTGATGCTTTAGGCGGAGAAATGGCTAGGGTTATAGATAAGTCATACATTCAGATGAGAATGTTGAATAAGAGCAAAGGACCTGCTGTATATGCTCTTAGAGCGCAAGCAGATAAGCAATTATACCAACAACTAACTAAGAAGCTGATTGAAGATCAAGAGAACCTTGATCTTATCCAAACCTTGATTGATGAAATAGTGGTTGAAGATGGAAAAATTGTAGGAGTAATTAGTAATTCACGAGTTCTTTATGGAGCCAAAGCAGTAGTTCTTGCTACAGGTACTTATCTAAATGGGAAAATCATATATGGAGATGTTGCTTTTACTGGTGGTCCTAATGGGCAGTTTGCTGCAGAAAAGTTAAGCTATAGCTTAGAAGAAAACGGTATTAAACTTGATAGGTTCAAGACAGGAACACCTCCAAGAATAAACGGAAAAACTGTAGACTACTCTAAGCTTATATATCAACCAGGTGATGAAGAGGTGCTAGGGTTCTCTTTTAGAAGTGAAAAAATACCCAGTAGGCAGCTACCCTGTTGGTTAACATTTACAAATGAAAAGACTCACAAGATCATAAGAGACAATTTAGAGCGATCTCCATTATTTGGGGGCATGATAGAAGGTAGAGGGCCAAGATATTGTCCATCAATAGAGGACAAAATAGTCAAATTTCCTGATAAAGAAAGACATCAAATATTCTTAGAGCCTGAAGGTTATAATACTAATGAGGTATATGTCAATGGTTTATCCACAAGCTTACCAGAGGATGTTCAGTGGAAGATAATTAGAACCATACCTGGGTTAGAAAAAGCAGAAATTATGAGAGTAGGTTATGCTATAGAGTATGACTATATTATACCTACTCAATTGGATATAACTCTAGAAAGCAAAACTATTAAAGGCCTATATGCAGCAGGACAAATTAATGGGTCTTCGGGATACGAAGAGGCAGCAGGTCAAGGATTAATTGCAGGGGTAAATGCAGTAGCTAAGTTAAAAGGACTTGATCCATTGATCTTGAAGCGTTCAGAAGCTTATATAGGAGTATTAATTGACGACTTAGTAACAAAAGGAACAAATGAACCTTATAGATTAATGACTTCTAGAGCTGAATATAGACTAGTTTTAAGGCAGGATAATGCAGATTTAAGGCTGGCTCATTATGGTTATAAATATGGTTTACTGAATGAAATAGAGTGGAAAAGATTTAATGATAAGCTAGCTGCTTTAGATCAAGCAAGGCAGTGGTTAAAAAACAATCTAGTTATTGCTGATGATCGTAGTAGTACCTTGTTGGAGAAAATAGGAACTTCTCCTTTAAAAGAGAATACCCCAGCATTTAACCTATTGAAAAGGCCGGAGGTTACAGCAGAGGTGATTACTAAGCTACTTCCTGATTTTAAAAATTGGACTCAAGAAGTAAGAAAACAGCTGGAGATAGAGATTAAGTATGAAGGATATATAGTAAAGCAAGAAAAAGCTATAGAGAAGTTTAATAGTTTAGAAAGCAAGTTAATACCTAAAGACTTCCCATACTTGGAGCAAAAAG
>PWPR01000171.1 GCA_003557085.1 Clostridia bacterium
ATTTACGAGGTGTAAAAATAATGAAAAAAATTCTCTTGTTTCTAATACTCTTGATAGTAGGTCAAGGAATTCTATTTTTCTGGCCTATCGATAATCCTATTATTCAAAGTGAGATATATATTGGGCAACTATCAAATTTCGAACCAGCTCTAAGAGCAATTACTATTGTAATAATAACAAAATTCTTGGGAGATTTCTTAAGCAAGTTCATCTTTAAGTTTGAAGGTTATGACTGGGTTTATATTAGAGATTACATTAAAGAAGATCTAATGACCTATGCAGGCTTATACTTTGCTTTTACATTTGCTTGGGTAGCAGTAACAGTTCTCATGTTCATCTTTGGAGTTAATGGGTCTGTATTTTATTACATATATAGTGGCGGTATCTTACCATCATTATTTTACTTTGCTCTTTGCAATTTCAAATTTGAATCATTTGAAAAAGCAGATAGAATGTTGGAGCGAAGATTATAGCACTCTGCCACTAGGCAGCTAGTTGATATCAACTAGCTGCCTTTTTATGTACACATCATTAATTTAACTTAATAAACTAAATATTGATTTATCAAACTTCAAGCTGATCATAATCAAGTAAAATCTTATCCTTGAGAATCCTTCAATTTATTGATTTTTCACTCCAAGTATGGTTTACTTAAGATACAGTTGACTAGTTAAACTTGGCTTTTATCTCTTTTAATACTTGATAGTCTCTCAGTCTTCATTTTAAAAACAAATTAACTTTCGTTTATTTAGGCATAATTTAAGTATAATTTAATTTTTATTTTCTGGCAATTATGTTTTTCTAATGATATCCTTTACTAGTGCCAAAAATTAAGTATGGAGAATTCTCATGGACAAGTATTCTATTTATGTAATTTTGACAAGATCGAATACGCTCTTTTCAAAGTTAATACAAGTTGTAAAAAAAGATTAATATACACATGCAGCACTCTCTTTTGAAGAAGACCTCAGTAAAATGTATAGCTTTGGTAGAAAGTATGCATTAATACCTTTAGTAGGAAGGCTAGGAACAGAAAGCATTGATAAGGGTATTTTTAAAAAGCATGCGCATTTACCTGGTGTTGTTATTGAAGTCAATGTAACAAAATGGCAATATGATAGAGCTAAATCTATGCTTGATGATTTTATTGAAAATAGTGCAAAATATAAGTACCACTATTTTGGTATTGTTAATCATTTGCTAAAAAGAGAGATAACCTACGATGATAGATTTTTATGCTCTGATTTTGTTTATTATATCCTAAATAAAATCGGTATTCTAAGTTTTAAAATGTCACGAAATTTAGTTAGACCTCAGAATATTTTCTGGGGATTGAGCCATAATGTGATATTTCAAGGAGATTTAAAGGAGTTCAATTTAGAAAAGAGAGTCGCTGAGTGGAGAAATAATAAAGAAGATCTTGAGTATAATGATCTTGGATTTATACATGACTTATATAATAGTTAGAGAGGCAGATAATTAATATCTACCTCTCTTTTATATCACTTATGTAATGTATTTCTTTTCTAACACATCTACTAAAGCACTAGCTACCATTGGATCAAGTTTTTTGCCACTTTCGCTCTTAATTTCTTGAATTACCTCTCTTAGCTCATAATGCTTTCCTGAAAAGCCATTTATTAAAGAGTCATAAAACTCAATTGCTGCAATTATTCTAGCTTGTAGTGGAACTTCATCTCCTTTAATACCCTTAGGATATCCAGAACCGTCATACATTTCATGATGTTTCAAGACTATATCTGCAATATCTACAGTTTCATCAAATGAGTTTAGAATTCTAAACCCAATAATTGGATGCTGCTTCATGTCTTGCAACTCTTTTTCATTTAGCTTCTTTACTCTTGGTCTTTCATACTTACCATCTAAGAACACTTTTCCTATATCATGATAAAAACCCGCTCTTTCTATCTGTTCTAACTGTGACTTAGTAAAACCAAGTTTTATTCCCGCCTCTTTGCTTAACTCACTCACTAAATCTGCATGCTCTTTCTCTGCTTGGTTCCTTGTATGTAAAGTATTAATAATATTTTCTAGCTGTCCTTTTTTAACATTTTGACTATTTAGGGACTTTTCATAATACATTTTATCTTCTGCATCTTTAATGACTTCTCTTATATCTTCATCTTCAGAAGTCATCACTTCACAGCCTAGTGCTATATTAGCCTTGATAGCAGCTGTTTCTTGAGTTATAAACTCTTCTTTTATTTTTTTAGCTACTCTCTCTGCTCTCTCCAATGTTGTATTAGGCATCACTAAAATAAACTCATCTCCACCAACTCTTGCTGCAATGTCTTTCTCGTCTTTATATTTAGTAAATGCTTCTGCTACCTTTTTAAGTAGCTTGTCACCAACATTATGCCCTAAGACGTCATTAGTTAGCTTTAATCCATTCACATCTCCAATAACAATAGCAATTGGAAGGTCTTTTTCTTGCTCTACTTTGTTTATTACCTCATCAAAATATAACCTGTTATATAAACCTGTTAATGAATCATGGTAACTCAAATATTCTATTCTTGCTAGATTTTCTTTTTCTTTTGTAATATCTCTAAATGAGACAACTGTTCCAACTACTTTATCACTCTCGACTTGGGGGTAAGAGTTGTAGCCAACATGAAAGTAGTTATCTTCCTTAGTCCAAAACACCTCGTCGTCAACATAAACACCTTCGCCTTTTAATGCTGAATTTCGAATTTTGCACTCTTCTTCCAATATCCTATTTCCGTTAACATCTGAATGATGTATTAGACTATGCATATTCTTACCAACTACTTCTTTCTCATGATCATAGCCTAAAAGCTTTAATCCACTTTGATTAATAAATGTACATTTTCCATCCAGATCAATCCCATAGATCCCCTCAGCAGTAGAATCCAAAAGTAATTTTAACTGACTTCGGCTTTTGGCATGCTCTTCGTTTAACTTTTCAAGCTCATTAGTGCGTTCACTAACTCTGTCTTCTAGATTATGTACTAATCCCTCTAAGGTATCTGCCATGTCGTTAAATGAAATCGTCAGTCTTCCTATTTCATCTATCCTATAAACTTTAGCTCTTGCACTGAAATCTCCGTTTGTAAAGCTTTCTGTAATTTCTACTAGCTCATCTATTGGCTTAAAAGTATTATTTGTGATATATAGATATACATTAAAGGCAACAAGTATAGCAATTATTAATATAAACAGTGTTATAGCTAATGAATCATAAAAACCTGCTAAATACTGCTCCTTTGATATTATATTCTTTGCAATCCAATTAATTCCAGAGTGACTATAGTCTGTTAGGCTCACAAAGTAATCTACATTGTCATAGCGAAACTCAAACTCCTGCTCATCAATTTCTAGATAAGATAAAAATGCTTTGTTGGCTAACTCATTCTTCAAACTTCCTATCTCTGCCCTCAACACTTCTGATGATTCAGAATAAAAGTTTGCTTCTCCAAAAGAGTTTGCGACAAGAAGGCCTGAATCTTTCTCATAAATTACTGTGTAAGCGTCTTTGCCTTCTGTTATTGCCTCGAGCATATAGTTTATTTTTGTAAGAGTGAAATGTGTAGCAAGAACTCCACTCATTTCTCCGTCAGTGTATATCGGAGTTGCTGCTGAAACAGTCAGATCTTCCATAGTAAAATGTTTGTAAACTGGCGAAAATATAAACTCATCAGCTTCCTTAGCTGATTGATACCATACTCTTGATCTAGGATCAAAATATCCTGCTTCAACTACTCTTTCCCCAGCTGTATAGTCCTGATTTAACGCATAATACCAAGAGTGGTTATTTGTTTCCTCACTATTTCTCATTATCTCTATTTGATTATCTGGATTTCTTCTTGCACCAAAATAATCTCCATTCTCTTTCCCATAACCTACGCTATATATATTTAGACTATGTGTTGAAATTATTGTAGCAAAGAACTTATCTCTTTCATTAGTATTTTCTAAGTTGACTACTCCTCTTTCAATTAAATCCTTGTTTACCTCATTAACATGCTCTGGAATATGTAAATGAGAGCTAATCTGCTCATATATCTCATGATTAATACTTTCTGTTAACTGATCAATCAATAAATTAGAGGATTCTAGCCAGCCTGAAAAGCTTATAAATGCAATCACAATAGTTGTTACAACTAAGATAATGACAAAAGCAATAATTAGGATTTTCCTTATAGAAATATATTTGTTGCTAAGCTTTTTCATTTTGGCACCCCTCCTCTACTTTTGGATTTCTTTAATTAGCTTTAGAATGCAACTTTTTTCCTTAGGCTTACTAACTAAGTACCCTTGTATAAAATCACATTTTCTATTTGCTAAATAGTCCTTTTGTCTCTCTTCTTCAACACCCTCTGCAATAACCTTAATACCAAACTTGTGTGCCATAGAGATTATATCTCCAGTTATTAAATCATCTTCATCTCTAACTAAAATCTGATCAATAAAGTACTTATCAATTTTCAAAACATCTACGTTTAACTCTCTTAATCTATAAAAAGATGAATAACCTGTTCCAAAATCATCTAGAGCAATAGTAAAACCGTTATCCTTTAAATTTTTAAGCTTTTTATTAATAAGATCATATCCTTCTAAAAGTACAGTTTCAGTAATTTCAAGCTCAATATTTTTATACTTTAAGGCTACATCATCAGTAATTGACATTATTGTTTCTATAAAATCATCTCTTAGTATCTGAATACCTGATATATTAATTGACACTCTTATGTCATAACCTTGCTCTATCAGCTCTTTTGCAAATAAGGAAGCTCTTCTAATAATTTCATTGCCAAGAGGTACAATTAATTGCTTCATTTCAGCTATTTCAATAAATTCAAGTGGAGAAACCTGTCCTATTTCTTCACAAAAAAGCCTAGCTAGTGCTTCTAGCTTAACTATTTTCTCATTTTTTAAGTCAACTATTGGCTGATAAAAAACACTAAGGGCATTGCTAGTTCCAGCTAAGACATTTCTTAGCTCTTTTTCAATAATCTCTGCTCTTCTAAATTGTTGCTCCATTTGATCGTTATAAAAAATATAATTTTCATTATTTACTTTTATAAAATCTAGTGATATTGATAAATCTTTAATAATTTCGTCCATACTCTTTTCTTTCTTATTTAGCTCAATTATTCCAATTTGCTCATTTATATAGTGTTGTGTGTTATTTACAATAACTGGCTTAGACAGAATCTCTTTCACTCTTTTGCTTATCTCAGCTAAATCAACTCTTTTGGTATATTTTTTAACTAAGATAATAAATCTATCTCCATCTAATCTGTATATTTCTAAATTATTTGTTCTAAGCTTACTTAGCTTATGTGCAATCTCTATCAAGACTTTATCACCATGGTCATAACCAAAGGTTAAGTTTATTAGCTTAAACCCCATAACATTTACAAGTAGCATAGCTCTTTTATCTTTATTATCTACAAACTCTTTACTTAAAGTAGTTTTGAGATTTTCAATATTAGGGAGCCCTGTCAATTTGTCATAAAAAGCTAGTATATAAAATCTTTTACTATTCTTGCTTGTGTTATAGATTGCGTATCCTACAACTAAATAAATTACCATCAATGCGCCTATAGCAATATTTGAGAATAACGCTATAAAATTAGAGGTATCAAATAGTGAATAAGATACAGCTAAAGTTCCAATTATTTCATCATCAAACCTAACAGGTATAAATATAATGTATGCTTCTTCATCATAAAACTCAGTTTCTATAAGAAACTCACTCCTATTATCTAGCCTTTGTATTAAACTTTCATCATGAATATCATGAT
Source organism: Clostridia bacterium (assembly GCA_003557085.1). Classification (GTDB taxonomy): domain Bacteria; phylum Bacillota; class UBA994; order PWPR01; family PWPR01; genus PWPR01. The sequence goes on from PWPR01000171.1 coordinate 5,793, forward strand.
TGATTAAGTTTTGATGAGTACTCGAAGTAATAGTATTGTTAGAATTTATAAAAGTTATTGCCAAAATGTCGTCATCTTGGGCCATCTCTTCTAGTACGTAACTTATTTCAAATTTTTGTAAGAACTGATGAATTCTTTCTGCCCTAACTCCTACCTGGATAAAATCATCTTCTTCTAGCCTTAAATAACCATATTTAAAATAATCCCCTGTGACTACATCTTGCCTTATATCTTCAACATAAAGTATTTCACCACTATTAAGAAAATTATCAATGGGATGACCTTCATAAACTTCCCAACCAATAACTTCATCAATATTTGAGTAAAGTAAAACCCCTCTGTCGTCATAATAATCAACCTCATCTACCTCTAAGGCTTTTGCAAGTTCTGTCAATGCTTGATTACTCTTAATATCATCATATGCAGAAACTGTGTTCAAAGCTACTCTAATCTTCTCCTCAAGCAAATGATTAATTATATCATCTGCTTCTATTAAAGAAGAAATATTTTGAGAATATCCCCTGGCAAGCTTTGCAGCTTCGTCTTTTCTTATTCCATAATAAAAATCCTCAATATTTCTAATAGCAAAAGAAGCTAGCCAAAAGAAGATAATTCCAATAACTACAAAAGGGATAATATACTCTTTTTTACCAAAAGAAACTCTGCGAATACTCATCGATGACTCTCCTTATCCTCTTAATACTTTAATATATATACTATTTATTTTACCATACTAAATAAGATTATTATGGTGCTTTTAAAATTTATCCACTTAAATTCTTAATTATACATTCTAACACAGTCTGACTACTATAATGATTTATATTTTCTTCTTAAGACTGTTAATATAACTTTATGGTATTACTCTGTTAAACAAACCTTGTTTCTGATAATATATATCTAAGAGCTAGAAAGGAGTGATTAAGTGGAATACAATGTTTTAATTGGTGGTGAAGCTGGTCAAGGAATGAAAACATTGACTAGTGTATTCTCACAGATGATTCATAAAAGAGGTTTTTATCTTTTCACATTAGCAGATTATATGTCTCGTGTAAGAGGTGGCCATAATTTTTTCCAACTAAGGTTTTCTGATGATAAACTTTATAGTCATTGTGAAAAACTAGATGTAATTATTGCACTAAATCAAGAAACATGCGATTTACACTTAGGCAGATTAAAAGAAGATGGTGTTGTCTTAGCTGATACTAATGTTAAGAGCAATGATAGTAGACTTGTTACAATTAAAGCTAAGGAATTAGCAACTGAGGTAGGCAATGTAAGAACTATGTCTACTGTATTACTGGGTGCTTTACTAAAGCTATTTGGATTAGATGAAGAGTATCTTGAAGAAATATTTTCTCACAAGTTTAATGAGAAAATAACCAACCAAAACTTAGAGTCTTACCAGAGAGGACAAAGTCTAGTAGAGCAAAAGTTTAAAACAAGTAAAGGCAATAAAGCAGAGAGATTATTAATCAATGGAAATCAAGCAATTGCTCTTGGAGCACTAGCGGCCAATATGAAGTTTTATAGTGCTTATCCTATGACTCCCGCTACATCTATTATGAGTTACTTAGTAACAAAAGCCGAAGAAGCAAAGATAATAGTCGAACAAGCTGAAGATGAAATTGCAGCTATAAACATGGCTATTGGAGCAGCTTCAGTTGGAGTAAGGGCAATGACAGGAACTTCTGGAGGCGGGTTCTCATTAATGGTTGAAGGATTAGGCTTAGCTGGTATTGCAGAAATACCTTTGGTAATAGCTTTAGTACAAAGACCTGGTCCTGCTACAGGACTACCTACAAGAACAGAACAAGCAGACTTAAAATTTGCCATAAACGCATCACAAGGAGAGTTTGGGCGAATTGTTATCTCTCTTAATAGTCCAGAAGATGCATTCTACCAAACTACTCGAGCGTTTAACTTAGCAGAGAAGTATCAATTGCCTGTTATATTACTAAGTGATCAATATTTAGCAGATGCTACTCAAACAGTTAATCTCTTTGATCTGGATAAAGTTGCAATAGAAAGGTCCATAGAAGATGAACCATCCTCTGATTATAAGAGATATGCCTTGAGTGAAACTGGTATTTCCCCCCGAGCCTTACCAGGATATCATTCTGGGGTTGTCATAAACCATGATAGTGATGAGCATGATGAAGAAGGAAACATTACTGAGAGTGCACAGGTGAGAAATGATATGGTTAACAAAAGGGCAATGAAGTTCTCGCTTGCAAAGAATGATATACAAGAACCAAAAGTTTTAGGTATTGAGAACCCGCAAATATTACTTCTCGGCTGGGGCAGCACTTATAGTCAATTGAAAGATGCTGTCGAATTACTAAATGAAAATGAGAGAAGATACGGCGCTCTTGTTTTTGGTGATATTTGGCCACTTCCTACCAAGAAATTCTTGGATAGTTACAAAACAAGTGAAAAAATTATTAATGTAGAACAAAATTCTACTGCTCAATTAGCTAGTCTTATCAAAGAAACTACCGGCAAAGATATTGATCTTAACATATTGCGCTATGATGGTAGGCCTTTATCTGCTGATGAAATAATAGAAAAAGTATTGGAGGTTGAGTAATGAGTACAAAATATGCAACTTATGAAACAGCATGGTGTCCAGGATGTGGCAACTTTGCTATTTTAGATGCACTTAAAGATACTTTAAATAAATTAAATCTCTCACCTCATCAAGTGCTAGTTGTCGGAGGCATTGGACAAGCAGCTAAATTGCCTCAATACATCAATACTAATGGTTTTGAAGGTTTACATGGCAGAGCTCTCCCAGTAGCTATAGCAGCGAAAATTGCTAACCATAACCTTAAAGTGATAGTTAACACCGGTGATGGAGACTCCTATGGAGAAGGAGGAAATCACTTTATTCATAATATTAGGAGGAATGTTGATATTACGCATTTCGTTCATGATAATCAGATTTATGGTCTCACAAAAGGTCAATCTTCACCAACTTCAGGTTTAGGTCATGTTACAGACTTTACACCTAATGGTGTTTTTAATAAACCGTTAAATCCTCTAACGATGGCCTTATCATTGGGTGCTGGATTTGTTGCTAGGGCCTTTAGTGGTGAAAAAGATCATCTTGTAGAAATAATGCAAGAAGCTATTAATTACAAAGGCTATGCTATTGTAGACATCCTACAACCGTGTGTTAGCTTTAACAAAGTTAATACCTTTGCATGGTATAAAGATAGAGTTTACAAACTTAAAGACCATGATTATAAAGACAAAGTAAAAGCTTTTGAAGTAGCTAATATTTGGGATGAAGAAATACCGATAGGAATAATCTATAAAGAAGAAATGCCTTCATATACTGACAATTTTGGGTTCTTAAAAGAAAAACCTCTAATTGAACAAGATACAAGTAAAGAAACTGTTAAAAAATTAATAGAGGATTTCATCTAAAAAAAACTACCTGTGACCACGTGGCCACAGGTAGTTTTTTTGCTTAAATTAAATTAGTTCTACTCAAACTTTTCATGACAGCATATATTAAAACAATATTTACTATAGTAATTAAAATGTTACTAATCAATCTTGCTGGAAGTAATACGGCAAACCCTGTACCCATCAAATGAGTTAACCATAAGGTATTTAAAAGTCCTGATATTAAGAAATAAACAAGCAAGTTAGCAACTACTATTAAAGATAAAGAAACTTCCTTCTTATAAAACAACATAATAACACCTGGAATTGCTCCTGTAAGCCCAGCACTAAGAGTAAACCCTGGGTGAAAAGCTCCTCCATGACTATTAATCAGAAAACCCAATATATCACTAGACACACCTGTTAGGAAACCTGGGATTGGACCTAATACAAGTCCAGAAAGAATAAGGGGCACATTGCCAAAGCTCAGTCTCACGGTATTGTTAAAAAGCATTAGAGCTCCTAATCTTGATAGAATAATGTTAATTCCTACAAACAGAGCTGCTAGAACAAGAGTTCTTGTCTCAATTCTTTTCTTTGTCATAAAAAAACACCTCCTTCCACTTATAGTGAGGCATAACCCCACACAAGAGAAAAAGGCTTTAACTTCTCATATGTGGCAGCGGACGCAACATTATATCGCGAACTGTATCTTCGTTTAGGAGCCACTTCCCATCTCCTAACACTTAACGCATAATGCCTACTCTGCCTCTTCACTAATTTTAGATTACACAAATCTTCTCAATCTGTAAAGCTTATTATAATTATGAAACAAACGCATTCTAACTCATCATTAAAGGTAATAGCTTTCTGAGAAAACCCTTATTACTTCTATTTCCTTCAAACTCTAATCAATTAAGTTTATAATCAAAATATCACTTTGTTTTATCTTTTTGCAACCGATTCAAATGTTGTTACGTTGTATATTGTAGAAAGGAGGCAGTTATGAGCAATGTCAAAAGTATAGATCAAGAGTTTAATAATATTTATTCAAAATTAAACAAAAAAGTGTATGATTACATATATTATAGAGTTCAAAATGAAGAAGAAGCTAAGGAGCTTCATCAGGAAGTTTTTCAGAAAATCTATGTCAATATAAGAAACGACAATTTTAATCCAACTAATACCCAAGCCTATGTATATACGATTGCTAAGCATATCATATACGATGTTTGGAGAAAGCGACAAAGCAGCCCTAATATTGTAAATCTTGAAGATATGCAAGAAAGTGGATTTGAATTAAGTATCAAAGAAGAAACTAATCAAAAACTTATTGTAGAAGAAGCACTTGATAAACTGGCTATTAAGTATCAAAAAGTAATCAAACTTAGAATTATTGAAGGTTACTCAGTCAAAGAAGTTGCTCAAATACTTAATAAGCCTCAAGGAACAATTAAAAGTCTACAGTATAGAGGATTACAAAAATTAAGAAAAAGCTTAGAGAAAGGAGGATTTTTCTATGACTAAAGATAGAGAAGATAAGCTTAATCAATATATTGATGATCTAAATAATGAAAAGAAGCCTAATTATGACGATGATTTATCTGAACTTTTTGAAACAGTACGTGCTGTTAGAAGTCTGAGAGATCCTCAAAGAAATGCAAAAGGAGTTAATAACAAAGTGAAGAAAAAACCAATTATAAGAAAACTTATTGCTACTGCTGCTATGTTTATACTGTTCTTTACCGGATTTATCTATTTTTCTGGAGATGACACAATAAATATTGCATCTGCTATGATGGATGCATATGAATCAATTACAGGATATCAAGGTGTGTTAAGTTTTAGCTATTCATCACAAGAGGTAGATATCAATCAAGTAGTTGAAATAATTTATCAAAAAGATAACAAGTTTCATACAGTTACTCATACTAATGATAGTAAATTCACAAGAATATTTGATGGTGGAGAGAAAATGATAAGCTTTCATGGAGATAATCCTTCTACAGTAATAATAGATTACATGGATCAAACCTCAATAGACTTTTATCTTAAAGATTATCATCTTAAAGATTACATTCATCAAATGCAACATGCTATAGATGTAGAAATAATAGATACAACAACCATTTTAGGCCAAGAAGTTGATGTTTACCAGTATCGTTTTGTCGATGATCAGCCATTTTCAAAAGTATGGCTTAATAAAGAAAATCTTCCTTTAAAAATTGAAGCAAATTACAATGGCTCAGTAATGATTAGAGAGTTCTTAGAGTTTGAAATTAACCCTAATATAGACCCTAGTATCTTTATCTATGAGATCAGTTCTGAGCAGGAAGTTCATTACACCTCTGAAAAACCTGAAGAAGAGTCTTTAAGTCCTACTGACTTATTAGAAGCATCTGGTTTTTATGTAGGACAGATAGATAACACTACTATTGAGATAAACTTAGTAGACAGTGAAACACTAGCTTCGAGTTTTTCAATTCTAAACCTGTCAGATAATGAACTTGATAAAATTGATGAAGCTTCTTTAGTCACAATAACATTTGACATATCTGAAGATGGAGTTGTTACACTTTATGATATTAAGCAAGTTGACAACATAAAAGTTTTAGGAACATACCTAGGAGATGCCGATTCAACTTTTTCAGAGTTTATTATTTCTGGACAAGGAAGAGTATTAGCTATTACTGAAGAAGCAAGGCAATATCTTTATGATAATCAAGTAGAAGATGAAGAGATCTTACTTACAATAGAGCCTTCTAGCTTCAGTCAATCAGGGATTATTACTAAAATTGAGATAAAATAATACTAGTCAAAAAATGAGCACTCATTATCGAGTGCTCATTTTATATTCAGTAGATTTCTTATTTCTGCAAAGTCCTTTTGTAAGCTTCTATCAAGCTTCACACCAATTTTCTTATTTTTCTGATACTCTAAATACTCTTTTTCACCAGCAGTATAGATTCTTTTTTCTCCTGGTGCCTTTTTAGCATTTCTTAGCTCTCTTAAGATACTCCCAGAAATTCTCTTGAACTCTTCTGTACCCATAAAAGCCTCTGTATCTATTGCCATAAAGAAATGTCCTAATCCATAAGGTACTTTTTCATTATTTTCGTTAATACCTGTTAGCATTCTTAAATAATTACCTGACTGTAGAGCTGCAGAAAGAATTTCGACAACTGTGGCATATCCATAACCCTTATAGCCACCTAACTCTTCCCCTATTCCACCAAGAGGAGCAAGTGCAGCTTCTCCTTTAACTAAAGCATCTAGAATCTCTTGACTATCAGTCATAGCAGTTCCATCTGATCCAATTACCATTCCCTGTGGTGTTGGCTTGTCTGCTCTAGCATATTTTTCAATTTTCCCTCTTTGAGTTATGCTTGTTGCACAATCAAGTACAAATGGAAACTCTTCATCTGTTGGTAGTCCAATTGTCAAAGGATTAGTACCTAACATATTCTCTACACTGAAAGTAGGCGCTATAGAAGGCCTAGCATTAGTACCAGTTATACCGATCATATCTTTCTGTGTAGCCATTGTCACATAGTAACCAGCAATGCCATAGTGAGTTGAATTCCTTACAGCTACCATACCCATACCAAATGACTTAGCTTTCTCAATAGCTAAGCTCATGGCATGATATGAAACTACCATACCCATACCATGATTTGCATCTAATACTGCTGTAGTAGGAGTTTCTTTTAAAGTGTCTATCTTAGTAGTTGGACATTGTATTTTGGCCAGAATCCTATCTACGTAAATAGGTTTTAGTCTGTTGACACCATGACTTTCTATTCCTCTTTTGTCACTTTCAATTAAAATGTCAGCACATATCCTAGCATCTTCCAAAGGAACACCTAACTTTGTAAAGGCTTCTATCATAAAATCTTCAGCCTGATCAAAAGGCATATAAATGTCATCTGTCATAAGAATTTCCCCTTTCATCATTTAAAGCGTAGTACTATTTTACACTGAAATTGAAATAAATGTAAGTAAAATATGAAAATTTAGATATGCCAGTCAAATACAAAAAAGTATGATCTCATCAATTAAGCTCAAATCATACTTTTAGAAATCTTTGTCACAAGTTTTCTTAGTTGGTCCTAGATCTAGCAGCTCCAAATGTTACTTTTAGTATAAAAAATGGGACTAGTACTCCTATTATAATAGCTAGTATGGTCGAAAATAAATGTGAGGAAGGCACTGCTAAGACAGATATCAATGCCATTACATACACAAAATCCAGAGTTATAATAAGCCTCTTTGGTCTATCATAGAGATTATTGCTTTTATAGATTGAGAGAAAAATTCCAATGAATAAGGGAACTAAAAAAACATAGTTAACCTGAGAGAACTTATGAAAACTAGAAAAGAAGAATCCTATTGTTCCAAAAAAAGTTAAGATATAGCCAGCTAAAGCAAATTTATACATAGATCTATTCATGGTCATCCTCCTCTCATTCGAATCAAGCTAAGTAAAAAAAAAATTATACTTTGTGAAACTTTATTTCATTATATCAAAAAGAATGACTCAATTAAATACTACACTCCCAATATATTTTATCTAATTAAAACATGAAACTGATATTCGATGATAGTGAAAGAATGTAAACATAAACTAAACACGATATTAAGGTGTGACTTAAAAAGTAGCATTATTAATTTCAATTTTAGTACGTCTTAAAGGAAAAGCTATGATATTTATCCTAACATCTGTTGATAAAAAAGCAATAGCCATTAGAAACAAGTCTTTAAGGTTATTTATAAAATAAGATTAATTAAAAAAATGAACATACTAAGAACGTAGAAATCGCTAGATGTTTAAAACTATCAAATATCTAGAGATTGTTTTTTAACAACTTATATGTATTTACCGTTTTAGTTCGTTGTTCTACTCATATTTAACAATATGTCCTTGGTGGATTATCATTTCAATATTAAGCAAGCTTTCTATATTTTCCATAGGATTTGTTCTCACCACTAAAATGTCTGCCAGCTTACCTTTTTCTAGACTTCCTAAACTTTCTTCAATGCCACAGACAATTGCAGCATTAATAGTTGCACTTTTTATGATATCTATATTTGTCATTCCTGCTTTTTGCATCAATTTAATCTCTGTTATGGGCAATCCTTTATCAAAAGAAGTTGAATAGCCATCAAAATCTGTGCCAAAAGATATTTTCCCCCCAGCTGTGTAGAACCTTCTTAAGTTACTAATAGCTACATCAAGCCAAATGATATTATGTTTTTCACTTACTCCTTTCCAAAGCTCCAATGTTGGAGTAATAAAAACTTCATTTTTAATTATTGCATCTATTATTTCATCATCTAAAGGATCTACTAGCATATGGGCAAATTCACTAACCCCATTATCAATTGCTAAAAGAGCATTATATGAACGGATGCAATGAGCTACAGTCCTTAAGCTATTCTCTTTTGCCATACCTACAACTTTATCTATTTCTTCTGCTGTTAAAATATTCAATTTACGTCCTTGAAAGTCTGATTCTATAGAAATCTTTATAATATCTGCACCTTTTTCAATATGTTTTTCCATCACTTTTTTTACATCTGCTACCCCATCTACATACTCATAACCATACCCGCCAGGTTTAGTTATAATTGGTGTTGCTGAAATAATCTTTGTTAATGAGATATTGTTTCTTAATTCATCTCTGCTTTCAGAATAATTATGAACTGTCCTTGACCCCAAATCTCTTACAGTAGTCACCCCAGAGATTAACCATCTTTGAAGATTACCTTCATCATAAGCTGAATGGACATGTGAATTTATTAAGCCTGGCATAACAAAGGCTCCTTTAAGATCATGAACCTCATAATTAGCAGGCTCTTTAGCCTCTCCAATATAACTTATTAAACCATCTTCTATTACTAATATCTCCACTTCTTCAACTCTACTATTAATAACATCTATTAAATGTAAATTTTTTAACACAAAGCTATTATCCTCTGAAACATGAACTTCTTTACATCCACTCAAAACCAGCAAAAAAACTAAAAACAATATAAACTTCTTCATTTAATCACCCTTTTTTTATCTAGCTATATATTCAAGTAGCTTTTTATGTTTTCCTGCTTGAAAAGGCAAAAATAGCCATTAATAATGGATCTCTTTACACTATGAGTAGAAATCAAAGGTTAGGTATAAGTCATCTCAAACTCATTCATTTTTTTATGTATCATTTCCATTTGATTGTCTAGTATTGAAACTTTTTTGGCAGCATTTTTTAAATCTGTGACTAAATCTTCAGGAATAAACATGTTTTCATGCTTATAATAAATCTTGTGCTCTAAGCTAGCCCAAAAGTCCATTGCGATTGTTCTAATTTGAACTTCGACTGCTACTCTTTCCTGTCTATCTGATAAGAAAACTGGCACCTCCAACGTTAAATGTAGACTTTGGTAACCATTATCTTTTGGATTATCTATATAGTCATCATATTCCACTACCTCAATGTCGTTTTGTTGAATTAACATGCCTGCTACTCGATAAATATCACTCTTAAATGAGCAGACTATTCTAATACCAGCGATATCTTTAATTTCGTTTCTTACTGATTCAAGTGTCATTGGTAGATCTTTTCTTTGAAGTTTCTTACATAGGCTTTCTTGACTTTTAATTCTGCTCTTGACATGCTCAATAGGATTATATTTATGTATAAGGTTAAACTCTCCTTGCAGTATCCTTACTTTTGTAAGTATCTCTTCAAGTCCAAAGCTATAAGATAACAGCAATCTGTCTAGACTCTTTTTTTCTATATTAAGTCCATTCATTTAAGATCTCCTTCTTTGAATTATTAGAAGTCTAATTAATTGAGAAACAGCACTAGCTGTAGCAGCAACATAAGTCAAAGCAGCTGCATTCAAAACCTCTTTTACTCCTTTCTGCTCTTGTGGAATTATTACACCATTACTACTAAGCATTGCAACAGCTCTTTTACTGGCATTAAACTCTACAGGCAATGTGATTACTTGAAAGAGGACTGCTAATGAGAAAAGTATAACTCCAAAGCTAAATAATGTGTTTAGTGATGGAATAAGCATGCCAGCAAAAATAAAAGCAAAGGCTAAAGATGAGCCAAAACTAGCTACAGGGTAGATTGCTGTTCTCAGCTTAAGTGGAGCATAACCTTTAGCATGTTGAACAGCATGACCGACTTCATGAGCTGCTACACTAACAGAAGAAATCGAGTTGCCACTATATACTTCGGGAGATAGTCTAACAGCTCTTTTGATAGGATCATAATGATCTCCCAATGTCTTTCTTACCTGCTCAAGGCTTACATCATACAGTCCATTTATTTCAAGTAATAACCTAGCTACTTCTGCACCCGTTAATCCTTTATAGGTTCTAACGTTATAATATTTGTGAAAGCTTCTTTTTATCTTACTTTGGGCATACATTGCTAATAACATGGCAGGTATCAAAATAATAATTGTGGAATCAAAATAAAATGGATACATCTCTTATCTCTCCTTTAGTAAATTAACTGTCACTATAGTTTTTACATCTTCTACTGATTCTATGGTTATAGATCCTCCATGAATCTCGATAATTTTGTGAGCTAATGTAAGCCCTAACCCTGAGCCTTCGTTGGAATGAGATTTTTCTCCCTGGTAAAACTGCTCAAAAGCTCTTTTTTTTGTCTCTTCATCCATACCTATACCATAATCGATAATATGAACAAGATAGTTAAACTCATATTCATCTATTACTACTTCTATTTTCCCACCCTGATGTGAAAAATTAATTGCATTAGCAATGATATTTATCCAAACTTGGTTCATAAGCTCTTCATTACCTTGATATAGGGCTTCTTCCATTTTGATATCAAACTCTATATCTTTTTTTTCCCAATTTGGTGCTAGCATTAGTATTGCTTTGCGAATTTGCTCATCCAAATAAAACTCATCTTGGGCTTCAATTATACCTTGACTCTCTATTTTTGAAAGTTTTAACAAGTTTGATGATAGATTAGAAAGTCTACTGGTTTCTTCAATAATAATACATAGATATTCTTGCCGTTCATCATTACTTATCTTTTCGTCTAAAAGAACTTTAGCAAATCCTTGTATCGAAGCTAGAGGAGTTTTGAACTCATGCGAAACATTACTTATAAAGTCTTTCCTTAGTATTTCTATGTTTCGGAGTTCTTTTACCATCTTATTAAAATTCTTTGTTAATTGTCCTATTTCATCATTACTATTAGTATCTAGTTCTATATTAAAATTTCCTTTTGCTACTTCTTGAGTTGCGTTTGTTACATTAACTACTGGCTTTACTACTCTTCTCACTAAAACAATTATTATTAGAGTACCGATTAAAATGTATAGTAAAAAAGAATCCCAAAGACGTGCTATCATATGAAATGGCACTATTTGTGAAGACGCAACTCCTATTCTAATAGCTGAATTATTGACTTGAAATATCAGATAGTTTTTTCTAAGTCTAAAACTTTGATTCTCAATAAAATTTCCATCTAGTAACTTCTTCATGTCACTATCATTTTGCAAATCAATGCTATCTAGGTCTTCTATTTGCAAATTGTATAAGCTAGGTCTAACTGCATTGAGTATCTCTTCTAAAGTAAGATCAGTTTTTTCATTGAGTTCAAGAATTGTCTCAGCTATTTCTCTTTGATTATCTCTCATTTCATTAATGTAACTTGGTGAAACAATTGATGAAACTATGAAAGAGATTATAGAAGATATTATAAGAATAGAAATAAAAACTAGTGCAAGCTTTATACTTATTTTTCTACTCATGTTTCTCTGCTTTATAACCCAACCCTCGAATTGTGACAATAGAAAAGTCTTTAGAAAAACTCAGTTTATCTCTTAATCTTTTTATATGAACATCTACTGTTCTTTCATCAGTACTAGTATCCATACCCCAAATCTCATCCATTAACTGTTGCCTTGTAAATATGTGAGCTGGATAACTAAGTAGTTTGTATAATAAAGAAAACTCCTTGTTTGTAAGTTCGACTTCATTTTCAGCAACTCTTACACTTTTTTTGTTCCAATCAAGATAGGTATCTCTTATTTGCAGCTTTTTCTCTGTGTTTATTCGAGATCTTCTCATCAAAGCTTCTACTCTTAAAATCATTTCATCCATATCAACTGGCTTAACCATGTAGTCATCAGCCCCAACATAAAAACCTTTTTTCTTATCTACGAGATCTTCTTTGGCACTTACTATTAAAGCTGGCAATGTATAATTAGCTTTTCTTAACGCATCAATCAGTTCATATCCATCAACTTTTGGCATCATAATGTCGCATATTATTAGATCTACATGTTCCTTATCAAGCAAATCTAAAGCTTCTTTACCATCATTAGCAACTAATGGTGTGTATCCATTTTGCTTTAGAACAGTTGCCATCAATCTTTGTAAATTTTTATCATCTTCTACTACTAATATTTTAAACATCTACACCACCTCACCTCTTTGCTTATTCTATATTATGAAAATGAACTATTTATGAATCATTTGTAATAAAGTAACTAAATTTTGTAAAAAAAATAAAAAAACCTAAGAAATTAATCTTAGGTCAATCCCCTTTATAATCCCATGGTTCTTCTTTTTCACCGGGTCTAATAATACTTAAAGCATCCATCTCTACTTGATAAGAGAAAGATCTATAGTAAATAACATCATTTATAACATGAATTGAAATTGGCATATAACTTGGTTGTTCAGGCTTATCCATTGGAAGATTAGTCATTTTTATTTTATTCTGACCATCATAATCTGATCTATAAATATTGTAATAATCTTTAGCTAATAAGAAATAAACGAACTCATCTGTTGCATTTACATAATCAA